>NZ_DIQL01000052.1:0-18181 GCF_002427225.1 Proteiniphilum sp. UBA5463
GAAAGAACTTTTTAGATTGGGAATTTAACTTTTCCGTAAATAAACCGTATCTTTGCATGTTTAAAAACTATTTTGAATTTGAACTTAAAAAACTTAATTACACGTGCAGTGGCCGGGATAATCTATATACTGGTCGTGCTTTTGGGTATATTGGGGGGAAGGTTTTCATTTTTAGCCATCTTCGGAGCCATTTTAGGAACTGGTTTATTTGAGTTTTACCGGATGGTAGAAAAAGACACTTCTCATGCTATAAGTAAAATATTCAATATTGTGATGGGATTGCTTATATTCGTAGCAGTCTTCCTTTATCAGGAAAATATAAACAACTATGCACTTCCTGTGATGATAATGCTATATATGCTTGTTCTTATAGCATCCTCTGTATTCATACGCAGGCACGATATTCTTCATGGGATCATCTACTCTGTCTTTGGACAGGTATATATAACAATGCCTCTGAGCCTGCTTATGTTTATCTCCTATTCGTATCATGCAGAACTTACTGGGGGCGGATACGATTGGGTTCCCATACTTGCATTGTTTGTTTTTCTATGGGTAAACGATACTGCAGCATACTTTATTGGATCTATAATCGGAAAACACAAACTAATAGAACATATCTCTCCCAAAAAGTCGGTCGAAGGTTTTATCGCCGGTATACTTTTTACGCTCCTGGCATCAATTATATATGCCCGCGTATATACAGAATTCTCGACCTTCTTCTGGATGGGTTTTGCCTTTGTTGTATCCCTGTCAGGCACTCTTGGCGATCTATTTGAGTCGCTCATAAAACGTACATGTGCAGTAAAAGACGCCGGACAACTTATCCCGGGACACGGAGGCATTCTTGACAGGATAGACAGCCTTATTGTAGCAGTACCTGCTGTATACCTTTATCTGATAATCTTCCTCTCTTTTTAGACACTTTCAGTATCAATTTAAGAACAAAATCCTTATTACAAATGTTTTTATGATATCATAGAGCAAATTATCGGTTTTCTGTTTAGAATTTTACAGTACAGCTCTTTCATCTTTTAAAGAGGTAGGACGATGAACAAAAAAATAATTGGAACGAACGCAAGGATAATCTGGAATCTCCTGAATAACAGCCAGAAGTGGAATGTATCACAGTTATGCGAAGCGTCAGGGCTGTCTGAAAAGGAAATATATACCGCTATAGGCTGGTTAGCCAGAGAAAATAAGATTGAGATAGAGAAATCCCCAGGCGGAAATGAAGATTACTATTTGGTGATAGAGTATTACTTCTGACCATTCTTTCGGCATAGATAAAAAAAGTCTGAAATTAACCATTCAGACTTTTTAGGGACTATCAGTTTCACATCACCCCTTTTTCTCGCAACCTCAGCTGCCACTTCCAGGCTGATGCCATTGTATCTTCAATTGTCTCCCTGGCTTTCCATCCCAACACATTGTTTGCCTTATCGGGTTGAGCCCAGATTTGTTCAATATCTCCCTCACGGCGTCCTACAACCTTGTAGTTCAAAGCTTCACCGGATACTTTTTCAAATACATGAATCAGCTCCAGCACTGACAATCCGTTACCTGTTCCCAGATTAAAGATCTCCACTTTTTCTGCAGATTTATCTTCGAGCATCCTTTCAATAGCAATCACATGGGCTTTTGCAAGATCAACCACATTTATAAAGTCACGTATACAGGTTCCATCGGGAGTATTATAATCATCACCAAAGACACTTAACTGCTGCCTGATGCCAATACCTGTCTGAGTTATATAAGGAACCAGATTCTGAGGAACGCCAAGCGGCAACTCTCCAATTTCTGCAGAGGGGTGAGAACCTATGGGATTGAAGTAACGAAGGATTATGCTTTTAATGGGTGCACCAGAATGAACAAAATCCTGTATAATCTCCTCGTTTATCTGTTTTGTATTTCCATAGGGTGATGCTGCAGGTTTAATAGGTGCATTTTCGTCGATCGGATTTATATCGGGCTCTCCATAAACAGTACAGGATGAAGAGAAAACTATTCCCTTGACGTTGTATTGTGGCATTAACTCCAACAGATTGATCAAAGAAACCAGGTTGTTGCGATAATACATGAGCGGTTTTTGTACCGACTCGCCTACGGCCTTGCTGGCTGCAAAATGAATGATTCCGTCGAAGGAATATTTCTTAAACAAAGACTTCATCGCCTCAAAATCAGTACAGTCTAGTTTATCGAAAATAGGGCGTTTGCCGGTAATTCGCGTTATACCTTCAAGAACATCGGCATTGGAATTTGACAGATTATCAATAATAATCACTTCGTAACCGGCTTGTTGCAACTCTACCACTGTGTGAGACCCGATATATCCGGTTCCCCCCGTCACAAGAATTCTTTTTGACATAAAAATATAAAAGTTTTTGTGTTAATATCTGCTGAATACAAAAATACGAAATAAAAAACTATCAGTCCGGCTTTTTTATGATAAAATATTGCCAGGATCTATTTATTTCCAGATAGCTCAAGGCTTTAATAACTTATGAAAAACCATTGTGTATCGATTTTTTTTATTATTTTTGTTATAATTAATATGTGTGGAATTGACATGTCTTTTTTCTCATGACAAAATACAATGTAAAAACATACTATAAAAAGGATGATCTCCCTCCACTGGAGGAGCGCAATTTTTTTCACTTTTCTGCATCATTCGACTGGTATGGAAATTCCCCTACTTACACCCCTTTCATGCTTGTTGCTTTTGAAAAAGAGAGGCCTGTGGCTGCAATGTTTGCATTTATTATGCGCATAAACCACTTCTTCAGAGGTTCTTTATTCAAGCGGTGCTTTATCTCCCAACAACCCGATTTCTTTGAAGAAGGACTTCCCCAAATAGAGATATTCGAGTTACTAATAACACAACTTGTAAAGGAGGTGCGAAAGAAGGTTTTTCTGATCCGATACGAAAATCTGGGTAACGCTATTTTCGGATATAAGGGCTTTAGAGATAACCATTTCTACTCGGTGAAGTGGATTAACATAAGGAACTCTTTACAACGTAAAAGAAAAATATGGGATCAGCTCTCACCATCGAGAAAAAATCAGGTAAATAAAGCTATAAGAAAGGGCGTGGTGATGGAAGAGTTTACTTCTGAAGAGAACTTACGCGAGATATACAATCTAATTCAGAATACCAATAACAAAAAAATATCGAGACGCTTCCCTCCATATAAATATTTTGAAAACTTTTTCCATTATTACATTAAGACAGGGAAAGGTAAAATAATGATTACTCGTTATCAAGGCAAAATAATAGGAGGAGCCATTTTGGGATTCGAAAAAAACAATACTGTGTACTGCCTCTACTATTGGGGGAAAACGAAAAGATACAAAATGCTATATCCTACAATATTCACAATATATTCAGCTATGAAAATGGCGGAAGAGAACGGATTCAGATATTTTGATTTTATGGATGTGGTTTTTTTAAATAAAAATGCCGGAAGATCACGTTTCCTGCTCCAGTTTGGCGGAAAACAAAGAGCTACAAGACGCTGGTACAGGTTCAATTGGGGACTACTAAACTTCTTTGCAAACCGAATATACGATTAAAATTAAAATTGGGATAGAAATACAATTCATCAAAATATGCAAACAAAAATAAACAATTCACGGACTCTGACAATTATCGACAAACAAATACTAAATATGTTTAAATGACTGATATTTCTCATCAAAACATTTGGAAAAAAGAAAAGGAAAGTGTAATTTTGCTACGTGTTTTTCATGGTATTAGATTTAAGGTTAACAATGAAGATTGGTTGTCGTGAGACAACCATTCCTTTTTTATATAGGTTTATACCTGATTGCTCGCATTTGTACTAAGATTTATACCAGCTTGTTTGCCTTTTAAATCAAACTAAATTATCTCCTGTTATTTATATTTTTCCCACAATGACTTATGGATAGTCTCTTTTGTACGTTCAATCAATTGTGGAATGTCTGCTTCAGAAAGGTTTTCGGTAGGTATAGGTTCATGGATTATAAGTTCCATTTTCTTACACAGCTTTAACCGCAAAGAGTTTCTTACCAGAACTTCATACGAGCCATTGATAGTTAACGGAACAATCGGCAGCTTCATATCATATGCAATATGGTAAGCACCCTTTTTGAAGCGCCCCATTTTACCTGTTACGGTACGTGCCCCCTCGGGAAAGATGACCATTGATGAACCATCGGCAATTTGTTCTTTAGCTTTTTCAATTGTAGCTTTTCTAGAGGCAAGCGTTGAGTTATCAACAAAAACATGTCCTGCTTTTTTAGATGCAAATCCCACAAAGGGGATGTTTCGCAAACTTTGTTTTTGTACCCATTTGATATTCTGATTTAAAAAGCCATAAACCAGAAAAATATCAAAAGCTCCCTGATGATTGGCAATAAACACATAGGATTGTTGCGGATCGAGATTTTCATACCCTTTCGTTTTAATGCGGCATAAAGCAAGACGGCAGGTAAGCTTCGACCACCATTTCGGGGGGAAATACCCCCAGAACCTGCTCCCGAAAATGGGAGCCATAGTTATAACGATCAGTGCCGTTAGAAGAGTAAACAAAATGAATACCGGCACGAAAATAATCCATTGATATAAAAAACGCAGTATCTCTTTCACAACTTTTATATTCTTTTCTGTTCCCGATTACAAAAATAAACATTTTCGCATATTGTCAGGACAAAAAAGAATAGTTATTTGCTCAGCCCGGTCATTTTTGTGATTAAAGTAAATTTTTATGCAAAATAATTTCCTCGTTTGTTGAATTTTGTGTTTATTTGCGTTACGAAATCAAAAACATAATTATTATACACACATGAAAGAGTTAGCAAAATACATCGGGGTAATAGTAATGCTCATTGGCGTTGCTTTTTTAATAGTACCTTTTTTAATGGGAACAACCAATAACTCCAATCTGATAATTGGATTGGTATTGGTTATTGAAGGAATGCTGGGCTATATTTATGTGAACAATATGAAAAGAGGGTCCCTCTTCAGCAATATCCTCTGGGCAATTGTTCTGTTAGTAGTGCCATTTATCATTTTCTTCTTTGCAAAACGCAGAGCCTACTCAGAAAAGGAAATTGCTGCATACAATTAATAAAAACAAGGTGTATTTTTTAGTAAACAATAAACCCTGAGATTAATTTCTCAGGGTTTATTGTTTTTACCTTGACCGTCTCAAATATTCCAACGCTCTTTGCATATCTTCAGGTGTATCGATGCCTATTGTCTCATGCTCAGTCACTGCCACCTTTATACGATATCCATTTTCAATCCATCGAAGCTGTTCCAGGGACTCTGCCTTTTCCAGAGCAGATGGTAGCAGCTTCGTAATCTCCACCAGTATATCTGTTCTATAACCGTATATGCCAATATGTTTGTAGAAAAGATGTTTCTTTAACCATTCGCCATAATCCGCATCCCGGATATAGGGAATTACAGAACGGCTGAAATAGATAGCTTCGCTATTTTTATTGACTACAACTTTGGGTGATGATGGATTAAACAATGCTTCAAAACCATCCTCCACTGAAAAAGATTTCACCAAAGTTGCAATTTGCACATCAGGGTCTGAGAAACAACCTATCAGCAATTCTATTTGCGATGGATGGATAAAGGGCTCATCTCCTTGAATATTAAGGACTACATCGAAATGCAACCCTGTAGCATTTACCGCTTCACAACAACGGTCGGTGCCGCTTCTGTGCTTTTCGGATGTCATCAGAGCATTACCTCCAAAATTTTTTACAGCATCAAAAATACGGATTTCATCAGTGGCTACATACACATCGTTAACCACTTTTCTCACCTGTTCATACACACGTCTGATCATGGGTTTGCCATCCATGTCGGCAAGCGGTTTCCCTGGAAAGCGCGAAGATGCATACCGCGCCGGTATAATTGCTACAACTTTCATTTTCCAAATAAATATTATTCCTACTGTTATTATAACCTAATTAAATCAACTTCAAAAAAGTAATTGTTCCATAAAGCAATTTTTGACTACCAGTCAGTTAAACATTTATAAAGTCTGATTTCAGATATTTTTAACGGGCTTATTGTTTTAAATCTCAAATTTTCCGTACAACATATAACTGAGAATTCTCATAACGTTTAACAACAACCTCCTCGTCTTTATCAACAAACCCCTTCAGTGAGATAGCATCGTAATACTCTCCTTCTACGTACACCCGTCCCGATGGCCGTAAAACAGTTGCCGCCACCCCTGTTTTACCTACCATGGCCAACGGCTCCATGGGTACCGATACAAAACCCTCCTGATCTGCATGCAATGCTGCAAAGTTAAGAAATCCGGGCTTCCCAATCCTACCCGACAGATAGATAATAAGGACAACACTCAACCCCATTCCTCCAAGCACTGTCATCACCGCCCTAAACATCTCTGTGGCAGGGAGCCCTTCAAAATTGAACCGTACATTTCCTATAAGGGCCAGCACTAATGCAGATATAACAAACAGAATTCCCAGTATTCCGGTGACACCAAAGCCGGGAATGACAAATATCTCAAAAACAATGAATATTAGTCCCAGTACAAAAAGTAGCACTTCCCAATTCTGGGCATATCCTGTGAGATACAACGGGGTAAAGTAGAGTAGTGCCGCCGTAATAGCCATTGCAGATGGAAATCCTACACCGGGTGACTGCAGTTCAAAATAGATACCTCCTATAATAAACATGATCAAAAAAGCTTGTACCAGCCCATTGGTAAGAAAACCTTTTATCTTATCATAGAAAGAGGGATTGTAGGTTTCGAACGTATAGTCGTTATAACCCAAATATGTGACAACCAGTTCATGAACATTCTCTGCAATACCGTCACAATATCCCAGCTCAACAGCCTGATTAGCAGTTAAAGTAAGTACTCTTGTAGAATCGTCATAACCCGGTATTACTGTTCTTTCATCAACCATTGCCTCAGCTATAGCCGGGTCGCGCTTCCATTTTGTAATGGTATCACCATTTTGCACTATCACTGTTTTGCCGTGACTCTCTGCAGTAGCACGTATAATACCTCTCATATACGACTGGTATTTATCGGGAGACTGGGCTCCGGTAGCTCCGTCAACGACAGTTGCCGCACCAATTGACGCGCTGCTGCGCATGAAGATACTGTCACAGGCTATCGAAATAAGAGCACCGGCTGACGCTGCATTATTATCTATAAACACATACACGGGAATTTGGAAATTGAGTATTGCCGTTCGCATGGAATCTGCCTCGAGAACGCTTCCGCCATAAGTGTTCATATGCAGGAGTACGGCATGGGCATTTTTCTCCATTGCATTGTGAAGTCCGTTCTGGAGATATATCCATGTGTTACTCCCTATATTTTCCTTGACATTTATCCGGTAGATCAATGGCTTTGATTCCTGTGCCTGAATACTGAAAGAGAGGATCAGGATAAACAGCAAACATGCAACTTGTAATTTTTTCATTTTTAACAGGTTTGATTAGACAAAGATAATAGATTTTGCTTTTATGCGTACATTTTCATTATAAATGTGTATATTTGTATTTCAATTTACCTGTATGATTACAATTTTACTTAGCATAGGATCAAACACATTCGCCAAAACAAATATCGATAAAGCTAAGCGAATGCTTACCCGTCAATTTCCCAATATTGTTTTCAGTGACCCCATATTAACAGAGCCGGAGGATGATAAGTATTCTTATCTTTTCCGTAATATTCTAGCCAAAGTTGAGACAGGGATGTTACCTGATCAGATTATTGAAAAGATAAAGCAAACAGAACGGGCAGTAGGACGCACCCCAAAGGATAAATACCTGGGTAAAGTGGTTATCGATATCGATCTTATTAAATATGGAGACGATATTCTCCGCCCGCTTGATTACGAAAGAGAGTATGTGCAGCAACTGATTGGTACATTTGACACACTATCACCTTCTGACTCTGACTCTGCTTCTGACTCTGAGCCGGGAACTGATGATTAATATCACTTCCGCCAGCCCTATACAGAACACCACATTTTAGTGACAGGTATCTGATTGATCTCCGTCACTTTCATCTTAATTCAGTCTTGTAACAGATTTTACACCCTTAACTGCTTTGAGTTTTTTGATAAGCTGTTCAAGCATGGAGGTATTGGCAAGCATTACTGCTATGTTTCCCTGAAACAAACCGTCGTTTGAATCGATTGATATGGAGCGCATCTGTACCCCCTCTTCCTTAGAGATGATTGACATTAGGTTGGCTACAATATTGATCTGATCGTTGCCGATTATTCTTAGTACAATAGTATAGCTGGAAGAGCCAGTTGTGCCTGACCAGCGCGCTTTTAACACCCGATAACCGAACCTCGAAAACAGATCGTGCGCATTGGGACAACATACCCTGTGGATCTTTATCCCCTGGGATGAAACAAAGCCAAAGATATCATCCCCGAATATGGGATTGCAGCATTTTGCAAGTTTATAATCCACACCAGTCAGATTCCGGTCGATAATCAGTTCATCAGTGCTCTTTAGCTCCTGCAAGGGTTGTTTTAAAGTAAAAAGTCCCGCGCTAACCACAGTATGTGTGTCTTTTGTTTCGGCTTCTTTGCTCTCTGACTCAAGATACCGGTCTATAACCCAGTTCACATCTGTCTTTCCAGTAGCTATATCCACGTAAAAATCGGTAACAGTCTTGTATCTGAGCTTTTTGATCAACTGCATAAGATGAGCTTCATCAACTTCTATCTTGCGGTTTTTCATCCTACGGGAAAGAGTTTCTTTTGCAATATCAACCTGTTTTACTGCCTCTTCTTTTAAAAGCTGACGAATTTTAGTACGCGCCTTGGAGGTAACAACAATATTAAGCCAGTCCTGCTTGGGCGACTGATGCGTGGAGGTGTTGATCTCCACTTGATCGCCGCTTTTAAGGACGTGCTTGATAGGAACGTTTTTACCGTTCACCCTGCCCGACATGCATGAAGCCCCCAGATTGGTATGAATAGCAAAAGCAAAATCGAGTACTGTTGCCCCCATGGGAAGTTTAAAAAGATCACCTTTGGGAGTAAAGACAAAGATCTCTTTATCGTATAGATCGAGTTTGAAATCTGTAAGCTTCTGACTAAGGTTTGTTTCGTTATCACCCAGCGACTCCCTAAGAGTACTCAACCAGTTATCTAATGTAGATTCCTCTTTTACACCTTTATATTTCCAGTGTGCTGCAAGACCACGCTCAGCAATGTCGTCCATACGCCGTGTACGGATCTGCACTTCCACCCATCTGGAATCGGGTCCCATCACGGTAATATGCAGCGACTCATACCCGTTGCTTTTAGGTATTGAGAGCCAGTCTTTCAGGCGTTTGGGATTGGGTTGGTACATATCAGTTATTACGGAATAGACTTGCCAGCACTGGGCTTTCTCCTGTTCTGGAGGTGAATCAAGAATCACACGAATAGCAAACAGATCGTAAATGCTTTCGAATTCTATTCTCTGCTTTTTAAGTTTATTATTGATGGAGTGAATTGATTTGGTGCGACCCTTTATATCGTATTTAAGCCCGGTCTTGTCTAGGCGATCCTTCACAGGCTGAATAAACTCCTTTATATACTTATCGCGAGACCTCTTTGTTTCATTAAGCTTTTGAGCGATATAGTCATATGTTTCACGATCAGTATATTTTAAAGAGAGGTCCTCGAGTTCAGACTTGATACTGTAAAGGCCGAGCCTGTGTGCAAGTGGTGCATAAAGGTATATGGACTCAACGGACAGGTCAAGCTTCTCCTGGCTATCGGCTATCTTGGCAAAGCGCATCAATTGTAGCTGCCGGGCAATCATTATGAATACAACCCTTATATCCTCCGCAAACGAAAGAAGCAGCTTTATATAATTCTCTGATTCAACAGCGCTCTTCTTGTCACTGAACTGGTTAACTTTCTTCAACCCTCGCAGAATAGCCTCTACATCGGCACCAAAATAGAGCTCTGTCTCTGACGGTGATATATGTTTTTTTAAAAAAGGATGGAAAAGAAGCACGGCAGAAACAGTTGATTGTTTCAAACCGATCTCATCAATGATGATCACAGCCGTTCTCATCTGTGAAAGTAAATCATACATCGCAACGCTTCCATCCTCTCCCTGCGACTTCACAAAAGACCTGTACAATATCTCTTTCAGGCGTGAAGTTTTATCCATGCTCCATACCTCTCTAAAAAAAGTATAGAGCTTACGATAGTGCTGAAGAAAATCCTCGCGTTCTATTAATGATATATCCTGCATTTTTATCGAATTGAAACGTTACTGAAATACAAATTTACAATTTTCCACATATTTCTTATCTTTGCAAATCAGAAATCTTAGTTTAAATCGATTTAATATGACACGAAAAATATTGTTTCTACTATCCATTTGGATACCAGCATTATTAGTTGCACAAAATAGGGAGGTTCTATCACTGAACGAAGGATGGCAGTTCTCACAGATGAACAAGGGCCAATGGTACGATGCAAAGGTTCCCGGTTCGGTACAGCATGACCTGGTGCGACACAACATCTTGCCAGATCCATATTACGGAATCAACGAAACCAAAATTCAGTGGGTAGAGGATGAAAACTGGGATTTCAAAAAATCTTTTACCGTTTCAGCAGAACAGATGAAATATGATGATGCGGTTATCTTCTTTGAAGGGCTGGATACCCATGCCGATATTTTTTTAAACGGCTCACATATTCTGCGTTCGCAGAATATGTTCACAGGTCACAAAGTGCCTGTAAAAAACATGCTCAAGGAGGGAAAAAACATGCTTTATATACGTTTCTATTCTCCTGTACAAACAATGATGCCCGCACGTGCAACGTATGGCTATGATTACCCTGCGGGCAACGATCACCGGGAAGAGAAGCTGAGCGTATATAATCGCAAGGCACCCTACCACTTTGGGTGGGACTGGGGTATCCGTATTGTTCAGATGGGTATATGGAAGCCTGTTTCTCTTCTTTTCTATAACGATATGCAGATTGAGGACTACTATGTGAAGCAGTCCGTAATCACCAAGGAGAAAGCCGAGATCGAGCATCAGATCCAGATAAATTCTCTAACCGGGGGAGAAGCAACCCTTGTTTACGGCTATACGTTTGAGGGTAAGCAGCTCTCCTTGGGTCGCAAGGATATATGCCTCACAAAAGGGGAAAACCTCATTAATGTTCCTACAATCATAAACAACCCCAAGCTCTGGATGCCGGTCAATTGGGGTGAACAGCACCTTTATGATTTTTTTGTAAAGATCAATATTGGAGACCGGTGTGTTGCCGAAAAAGAGGTTAGGACAGGCCTCCGATCTGTCCGCTTGGTACAGGAACCTGATGAACACGGAAGATCGTTTTATTTCGAAGTAAACGGAATCCCTTTCTTCGCCAAAGGTTCAAATTACATACCCGGTGAAATTTTTACTACTAATCAGGACAAAGACTACTATAACAAGATCTTCGATCATATCACCGGAGCCAATATGAACTTTGTCCGCGTCTGGGGGGGTGGTATCTATGAGAATGAAGAGTTCTACCGGCAGGCCGATGAGAGAGGTATCCTGGTGTGGCAAGATTTTATTTTCGGATGTGTACCCTACCCTTCCGACAATGCTTTCCTGGCAAACGTGAAAGAAGAAGCCATTTATAACATCAAACGGCTCCGCAATCACCCCTCACTGGCTTTCTGGTGCGGCAACAACGAAGTGGAAGAAGGGTTGCGGCACTGGGGCTGGCAGAAGGAGTACCCTGCTGAAATAATGGACTCCTGGTTCAGGGGATACGACAAAACCTTCCGGGAACTGCTTCCCGTGCTGGTGGACGAGTATGATGGCACACGCAGCTACATACACGGGTCGCCCTACGACTCAAACTGGGGAAACCCTGAGAAGTTTTCCGCAAGTGACGTGCACGACTGGGGCTTATGGTACGGAAACCTTCCATTCGAGGCTATGGCCGACAGGTTACCGCGCTTTGCCAGTGAATTCGGTTTTCAGTCGTTCCCCGAGATGAAAACTATTCGCTCCTTTGCTCCGGAAGATCAGTGGGAGCTTGAGAGTGAGGTAATGAAAGTACACCAGAAAGCTTCTACAGGCAACTCACTGATAAAAAAATACATGGATATGTATTACCAAGAGCCGAAGAATTTTGAGGATTTTGTCTATGTGGGCCTGGTGATGCAGGGCAACGGCATGGAGGAGTCGGTGGAAGCGATGCGGCGCGGCAGGCCTTACTGCATGGGTGCCCTCTACTGGCAGATTAACGATGACTGGCCCGTAGTCTCCTGGTCGAGTATCGATTACTACGACAATTGGAAAGCTCAACACTACCGGATGAGGGATGTATTCGCTCCTCTCGCCCTGGGTGTTAAATTCATTGATAACAAGTTGAATTACTATACTATGTCAGATTATCTGTATGACAATAACAATCTGCGCCTTACTGTTCAGGTTATCGATTTCTCCAGAGGAAAACAAAAGGAGATCACAGAAAGAGTGACTGCCAAAGCCAACTCTAGCAACATCGTAAAAACTTTCAACGTATCTGACCTGGTTACGGAGGCAGAAAAATCGCATACTGTTATCCACGCTTTTCTTACCGATAACAATGGAAACAAAATCTCAACAAAAGATTATTTTTTCTATTGGCCAAATATGTTGGAACTACCGGAAACAAAGGTGAACAGCAAGGTGCAATATAGCGATGGTGAATACAGGGTTACCCTTTCGAGCAAAGGGCTGGCGAAAGATGTTTTTGTGGAGATCCCCGTGCAGGGAGCCCGCTACAGCGACAACTTCATTGATCTGCTGCCAGGAGAGAAGAAAACAATTATCATCACCTCTCCCAATCTGAAAGCCGCCAATAGGACACCCATCACTGTAACACATATCAGAGAGACTTATTAATTTAAGTTTTGCTTGTGCTTGTATCTAAGTTACAGATATATATTGCTAAACATAAGACATGCATATGTTTTGTGCGACACACGTCAGATGAAACAGGTCACTAAGCATTGTCATTTGCGAGATTCGGCTGTTATCGCAACAGATGCGAAAGTTCAATTATTATTAAGTACTGTAGCGTATTTTTTATAATCAAGGATGAACAAAATTCAAGTGCTTAAAAAAAGAGAAGGTCTATCAATTCTGCTGGTAGTGGCTGTAACATCATTTATGGGTACCTTTCTGGTATCATCGGTGAATATAGCCCTTCCAACCATTGAAAGGGACTTCTCTCTAAACGCCATTGAGCTGAGCTGGATAATTACCTCCTTCATGCTGGCTACAGCACTTTTTATGCTGCCTGCAGGAGCATGGGGCGACAGAAAAGACAATGGAAAACTATTTAAGCTGGGGGTCCTGATTTTTACGCTGGCGTCAGTCGTCTGTTACACGGCTCCAAGCGGGAACTGGCTTATTGCCGGGCGTTTTCTGCAGGGGGTGGGCACTGCATTTACCAGCACCACCGGACAGGCTATACTGGTGGCGTCATTCCCAGTTGAAAAAAGGGGACAGGTCCTCGGTATCTCGGTAGCATCGGTTTACGGAGGGCTTGCATTAGGACCGCTTATCGGGGGAATACTCACACTACACACCGGATGGAGATCACTCTTTCTCATCTCGGTAATACTTGGAGTTATTACTATCTTTATCTCGTTCATCTTCCTCAAGAGCGAATCTAATAGAGCCGCCACCACTAAAAAGGCAGACAGAAAAGGAACTTTCCTATTTATGACCGGGCTCACCGCGCTCGTTTACGGATCCTCCCAGATTCCCTCCCTGGCAGGGTGGGGATTAATGGGCGGGGCTGTGATACTTCTTCTCCTTTTCTGGAAATTTGAGAGCAATACAGAATACCCGCTTCTTGATACAAAACTTTTCTCACATAACCGGCTCTTCACATACTCCAGCCTATCGGCTCTGATAAACTATACATCAACATTCGCTATTGTTTTTTTCCTAAGCCTCTATCTCCAGAAGGTGCATGGGCTATCGCCGCGTGACGCCGGTGCAATAATAATTTCACAGCCGGTAGTAATGGCAATCTTCTCACCGGTAATGGGAAAATTATCCGATAAATTTCAACCGCGTTATTTCGCCACCACCGGCATGGCCATATGTTCATCGGGACTGGCAATGCTGGCTTTCATCGGTCCCGACACACCGCTGGGAGTAATTATTGCCATACTCGTATGGGTGGGACTTGGCTTTGCACTTTTCTCCTCACCCAACATGAGCACAATCATGAGTTCAGTAGACCGGAAACAATATGGGCAGGCATCCGGACTAGCTGCTTCTATGAGGGTTTTCGGCCAGATCATAAGTATGAGTATAGTCACACTTATCTTCTCTCTGATGTTTGGAGACCTATCTGTGGAAGCTGTCCCCGACACAGTTTTCATGTCGGCGATGCGATGGGGGTTTATTATTTTCGCGCTTATAGGAATACCTGGCGTATATTTCTCTTATAATCGCGGTAACTTGAAATGGAGGTAATAACAGATGCCACCTTTTCATTTTTACACCTTTTCATTTTTACACCTTACTACTTTATTATTATCTTTGCAACCGCAAACAAAAAATGGAAATTTAACGAAATGGCTAAAGAATTGAAGGAGCTCACGCCCCAAAGCATAGATTATTCGCAGTGGTATCTCGATTTGGTAATCAAGGCCGAACTGGCAGAAAACTCAGCCGTAAGAGGCTGTATGGTAATAAAACCTTACGGCTTTGCCATCTGGGAGAAGATTCAGCGCCAGCTGGACGACATGTTTAAGGAGACCGGGCATGTGAATGCCTATTTCCCATTGTTTATACCAAAATCATTTCTTAGCCGTGAAGCTGATCATGTGGAAGGTTTCGCAAAAGAGTGCGCCGTTGTGACCCACTACAGGTTGAAAAACGACCCTGAAGGCAATGGTGTTGTGGTAGATCCTGAAGCGAAACTCGAAGAAGAGCTGGTGGTACGCCCCACCTCTGAAACCATCATATGGAGCACATATAAAAACTGGATACAATCCTACCGGGATCTTCCTATTCTCATCAATCAGTGGGCCAACGTGGTTCGCTGGGAGATGCGTACACGCCTCTTTCTCCGCACAACAGAATTCCTGTGGCAGGAAGGCCATACGGCACATGCTACAAAAGATGAGGCAATTGAAGAGGCGGAAAGGATGATTAATATTTACGCCGAATTTGCAGAGAAGTATATGGCCATGCCAGTAGTAAAAGGCTTTAAGTCGGAATCTGAACGATTCGCAGGCGCAGTTGACACATACACTATAGAAGCATTAATGCAGGATGGGAAGGCACTGCAGTCAGGTACCTCCCATTTCCTGGGACAGAACTTTGCCAAAGCTTTCGATGTGCAGTTCACCGATAAGAACGGGAACCGCGATTACGTTTGGGCAACCTCATGGGGTGTCTCTACCCGGCTGATGGGAGCGCTAATCATGTCGCACTCAGACGACAACGGGCTTGTACTCCCCCCAAAGCTTGCACCTTATCAGGTGGTGATTGTGCCTATTTACAAGAATGCAGGACAGTTGGAGCAGATTGACAGGAAAGTTGCTGGTATTGTTGAACGTTTAAAAGCTCTGGGTATAAGCGTTAAATACGACAATAACGATAACAAAAAACCGGGCTGGAAATTCTCTGAATATGAGCTCAAGGGTGTACCTGTACGTCTTGCCATTGGTGCACGTGACTTAGAAAACAATACCATTGAGGTTGCACGTCGCGACACTCTAACAAAAGAGACACTGCCATGCGATAATATTGAGAACCATATTAAAGCGCTTTTAGAAGAGATACAAGATAATATATACAAGAAAGCGCTCGATTTCCGCACTGCACAAACAAGAGAGGTGAACTCTTACGACGAGTTCAAAGAGGAGATTGAAAAAGGTGGATTCCTGCTTTGCCACTGGGACGGGACACCCGAAACCGAAGAGCTTATAAAGGATGAGACCAAGGCAACTATTCGCTGCATACCGCTTGAGGGTGACAAAACACCCGGTAAATGCATTGTCAGCGGCAAACCTTCGGCACAGAGAGTTATATTCGCACGTGCTTATTAAGTGTTATCCCTCAATAAATGGCAACAGCAAAAGTTTGGATATCGGCATTCAGGCTGCGTACGCTTTTTCTCGCAATGGCTACAGTTATCCTGGGGAGCGGTCTGGCATGGCACGAAGGTAATTTCAGTTTACGTACATTTATCATCGCATCGATACTAGCTGTAACTATACAAATCCTGGCGAATCTGGCAAACGATCTTGGCGATTTTCAGAAAGGCACCGATGTTACCGGAAAGCGACAGGGGCCAACCAGGGCAATACAGAGCGGGAAAATATCTCCCCTGGAAATGAAAAGAGCAATCTTCATATTTTCTGTCATATCTGTTGTTACCGGACTTTCCCTTGTGATAAGTGTGCTCGACTATATCGACCGGCAGGCTGCACTTATACTTATTGGCCTGGGTGGAGCCAGCATTCTGGCAGCTCTTTTTTACACGATGGGTAAATTTGCTTATGGTTACAGAGGCTGGGGCGATCTTTTCGCCTTCATCTTCTTCGGCCCCGTACCTGTTGCAGGTACCTTTTTCCTTCATACCCACTCATTTAGTATTCTGCCGTTACTACCTGCAACAGGCATGGGACTTATAAGCACTATGATTCTGAATATAAACAATATGAGGGATATAGAAAACGATAAATTTTCCGGAAAAATCACCTTGGCCGTGAAATTGGGACTTAACGGTGCTAAAGCCTATCATTCCGGTTTAACTCTCTTCACACTTTTCTGCTTTCTCGGCTATAACCTTATGTATGAAATATTACCCTGGTATCGTTACTTATATCTGTTTGTTTTCATTCTCCTGTTTAAAATACTAAAAGATATACTTCGAAAAAACGGCCAAACACTCGACCCCTACCTCAAGTACACATCGCTGTCGGGTTTTTTGCTCGCGATAATGTTCTCATTGTGCATAAATATCTGATCTGTTAATAAAAAAAATCAACATCATATAAGGATTTGATTCTTCCGTTTTTTCAGCAGCCTTATTAATAAGGCTTTTTCTATTCATAATAAATTATTGCTCCAAGTTGATTAATGGACAGACAGTTGCCATTAGAAAGTGCAATTTCCGGAGATTTCAATTTGTCGCTAGGATTGAATATTGACAATCACACGGACAAGGGGAATCGACAAAGTGCAAACAATAACGCAGCACCAAAAATAAATCTTACTTTAGAAAGATTGATAAACCAGGGCATATCACTTGTATATGCCCTGAATAATCTGATTCGCTTTTCAAGGGAGTATCCCAATAAGTGTGTAAATAGCAATAGAAGGGTTTTGACAGGCTCTTTCGCTTGGGCACAAGGCGGGCTCGAAGCTGCTGTCCCGATCCTGGGGAACGTTAATGCGGGGCAAGCCTATTCTCCTGCCGGTGTCACTAAATTAAAAGCACGCCTTGCAATAAGAATGATCGATCTATCCCTAACAACCGCGATAGTTCGTTGAAAGATACTTCGTGCCCTACTTGCAAAGCAAGAGCCTGAAGAAGTTTCTCGATCACTTCTGGTTTTCTAATATCCTGAAAATCAAATATATCTTTAAATAGATAACTTGATACGATGTTAGTTAGTATTTCTCTTTCGTTTCCAAGGTTATTGACTACATCTGGATAGGAACCAAAAACAATTCGATTTTATAATATTCTCAAGTTCTCGTTTTATCATTTTAACTCTGTATGCACTCAAAAGTATAATTATTTGTGGATGTAACCAACAAATATTATGTTTTCAGCAGAATTAGGGTAAATAATGGAACTTTTAGTCTGTATTCAGTTTTCTATCTTGTAATCCAAATAGAAAGAGAATAATTATATTTTTTAATTCATGCTATTATCTTTGCATCCAATGAGTTGAGAGGGAAGCGAGCTCTGCCGAGGAGCAACTCGCCAGCAATAAACTCCCTGCTTTACACCGTTACACTTTCAGGGCCGGGACTTTTGTTAATGCCCTTCGTGCATAGTACTTAACTTGGTGGTGGAAATCCACTATGGGGGTTTGTAATCGCCCACCATTAGCTGAAGACAATAGTGTCTATCGCGAGATGGAATCTGAAGGAAATCGTAGACAAAGTTCCACCCCGAGGAACAC
>NZ_DIQL01000052.1:18374-46249 GCF_002427225.1 Proteiniphilum sp. UBA5463
ATGTAAATATTGCGGGGACATGGAATGAAAGTGAAGTATCTTGCCATGGGAGGTCTCACGGACGTACAGAAGCAGTGTAAGAAGTACGGACAACAGTTGTCATGAGAAGTCAGCAGACGCCATAGTAGTATTGAAACGATCCATTATAGAAAAATGGAAGTCTCACACTGCGAGATTATTCACATGCCCGATATACAAAAAATAGGGTTTCCGAAGAAGTATGTTAAGCGTCTTTTTCGGTAAAAAATAAACTCTCAACACAAATATATGTAGGAGTAATCAAAGCAAAACTGTATCTTTGCCTTCTCATAAAAAAACATCATGATCGAACAAAACAGAGAAGAGGCCACAGAACAAAAAACCATCAGTCCGGTAGTAGACTGGTTCGTCCGTTTGATAAAAGGCACTCTTGTTGGCATAGGATTTATTCTTCCAGGATTATCAGGAGGCGTACTGGCAGTCATCTTCGGCATCTATAACCCTCTGATTAGGTTTCTCGCCAATCTGCGGCATAAGTTCCTGAAAAACATTTTCTACTTTCTCCCTGTCGCCATCGGTGCTGCTATTGGCATTGTCCTTTTTGCAGTTGTGGTGGAAAAAGCATTCGGAAGGTATGCAGCTCAGTTTGTATGCCTCTTTGTGGGTTTTGTGGCAGGCACCTTTCCCTCTCTCTATAAAACGGCTGGGAAAGAGGGCAGGAAATCCTCTGACTTGTGGATACTTATCGCCGCTACACTGGTTATTTTTACGCTGATGCTCTTTGGAGGACAACAGCTGACAGAGATAAAACCCAACTTCATGGTTTGGCTGGGATCAGGATTGCTTATGGGACTCGGGTTGATAGTCCCGGGGATGAGCCCTTCCAATTTTCTTATCTACTTTGGACTTTACGATAAAATGGCCATAGGAATAAAAGATTTCGATTTTGGTGTTATTATCCCACTTATTATTGGATTTATCATTTGTGTTCTGCTTTTCGCTAAAGCAGCCTCATGGCTTTTCCGAAAATACTATTCAGGTATGTACCACTTTATCCTTGGAATGGTAATTGGTTCCTCACTAGCTATCTTTCCCACAGTAGTCTTTCCGGCCTTTGCTTCCGAACAGCTTGCTATTGCAGGGTTAAATTTCGGTGGCGCCTTTCTTTTTTGTGTATTACTTTTTATCACAGGCACATATGCATCTTACCTTTTCAGCAAGGTAGAAGAAAAATATCCCAGGGAAGAGATATTCTAGATACACCAGGGAATATATATATCTTGGGGAAATATTTATAACTCGCTCTCTTCAAGTATTCTTATTCTAGGATTTCGTTCTTTCAGTTCGGCTATCAGAGAGTCAATATCCGATTCATTCACTCTCAACACCTCAAAACCACGAACCTTGTCGATACGTAGAAGGTTTTTTTTCAACTTTTTCATGCCTACTATATCTCCAATGGCTATACGTCTTTTTTTTGAGAACAGTTTCAATAAAAAACGAATCTCTAGAAAATTCTGGTGTGTGATGGCATACTCTTTTATTGTAACCGACAATATAAAAACGATTGAAAACGCGAAGTAAAGGGAAACGAGCCAAATACTTTCTCTATGTGTAAACTTGTATATCAGAATACCCAGCAGTATCAGCGTCATAATTCCCCAAAAGATATTCCCAAGCCCGTTATCTGCTTTGTATTTTTTCTCCACAACTTTTCTGTTTATTGCTTACAAAGATAATATCAACTAAACGATTTTCCTTGAACCTCTGCACAAAATTTCAACCGGTGTTAATTTATGAGACAACATTTGCCAGTTAACTACTGTTTTTCATGAAGGTTATTGTTAATAAATGCAAATATGATTTATAATAGACAAATAAGTTGTTTTTGTCGACGAACTGGTACTTTATATATATCAACATTCTCAAAAACTCTATATAATACTGTAAACAGGCTGATTAAAGATATAGAATGAAAGTTAAACAGCTACTGCCATATTAAACATTTCCTTACCTTTAAACGTCATAACAGCAGATATTTTATTTTTATTATTCACTTTTAAAATTTTTAGTATATGAGAAAAATTGCAATGATGGCTTTGGCTGCAATATTTATTATGAGTCTCCAGGCAATGGCTCAGAACAATCCTCGCAATACAAGACAGGATAACCGTCGTAGCCAAACCGAGATGAGGTGGACAGCCAAGGAGCGTGCCGAAAATATGGCAAAACAGCTTAATCTGACAAATGATGAAACAGCAAAGGTGCAGGCGCTGTTTGAAAAACAAGATGCAGAACGTGCAGAACAGATAGTCAAACACAGGGCTGAAAGACAAAATGTTATGCAGGATAGAGAGCAGCGTCGCACTGAGATGCAAGCACTTCGTGAAAAAGCAGTTGCCGAAAACGATGCTGAACTAGAAAAGATTATCGGGAAAGAAAAATTTGAGCAATGGAAAGAGTATCGTTCTGAACAGCAAAAAAAATTTCGAGATGCAAACCGTCAGGGAAGACGTAACATTAATGCGCCCGGAGCAGGTAAATAAGTAAACGTTATTATTTTTAAAAGCAAGAGAGGCTGACACCCGGGTGTCAGTCTCTTTTTATCTACTCAAACAATTGATATATAAACCATTACTCAAAAGCTTTTCGTCTTTTCCAACTATACTTGTTCTTGCACGCTTGAAAAAATCCCCGACTCATTACCCAACGACTCTCCTCTTCTTCAAGTGTATGTAAGTAACATTTTTATTGCACTTTAGCCGGTTTTACGATAAAAGCAAAATCTCTTGATTAACAATGTTTCGTGACCCGACAAATAAAAATATTATCGATTTATCTTAAGATTAATGCTTCGTTAAAACTTCATTTATAATACTGACAGTCAACAATTTATGTCAGATCCTCAAAAAGCGCCATAATCTATTGATATTCAGTGAATTATAAGAACTATTTTAAAAAATTACCGAAGTATTGTTAAGATAATACTTATCGAAAATCTGATTATATTCTTTCGTTGTCTTAAATCGGTCAAGCCAGCTATTCAGGCTGTCAAGCAATACCGGCGAATCTCTGCGTACTGCCCACGACTCCAGTTGTGTAAAACTTATATCAGTATCAATATCTATCTCGGGAAGAGCTTTGGCAAGTAGAGTGGCCACCTTTTCGTCACATACTGTAAAATCTATATCTCCTGATGCCACCATCATTACAAGCTGTTCAACCTCGTAGGTCTGATCCTCTTTAATAATAATAGTGTCACCTATTTCATGTGCAAGATTATTCAACCTGAGAATAACAGGCGAATCTTTTGCTACATAAACAATTTTTTTTGCAAGATTCAGGTGCTGCCGGATTGGCTCTATATTATTGTTAAACGCGGCCTTACGCTGTACCAGTACCTGTTTATTGAGGGTTATGGGATCTGTAAAGGCAAATGTATCTCTCAAATGCACGTTTACTGGAATATTCCTTGCTACCAAGTCGTACCGCAATGACAATAATCCCTCCAGATTCTCATCAAGGCTGTTCTCGAGAAAAAGATTAACTTTTATCCCCCACTCCTTCTCAAGCGCCTTCATCAGCTCCAACTGAAAACCTTCAGCAGAATCGCTTGAAACATAATATCCAATGGTGTTATAGTCGGTAACCACATTAATCATGCCAGATGATATAATCTCCGGATAATCTCGAAATCCTAAAGGCACTTTAGAAGGGCGACTTATCAAGATCAGTAATATCACCAAAATGCAAAGTACAGAAAATAAAAGTAAAAAGAAGAAGCGTTTTTTTAATTCCAAGATTGAAAAATGTTAGTTGTGAAGATTAACTGATAATCCCATTTTGAAAACAAAGGGATTAACCGGATAGCCAGGGAGTGAAAAATACTCACGCGGCTTCAAAACTTGCGATGCAACATTGTAGAACATTAAAAAGAAGCGTGTCTGCTTAAGATGCATGTTGGCATAGATGGTAGCAATGGGATAATTTCCAATCTCTTTCTCCTTCTGGTTATAAAACTGCAACAAGGCAGGCTCATAACCGGGAACAAAATATTTGGTATGATAATGTGTATCTATTCCCAACTGAAGAGTAAGCTCGTTTACAATTTTTGCCTTCAGATACATATTGGAATATAGGCTGATCATGGGAACAGGTATCACATCTTGATTGCTAGAGGTTTGATATACAGCCTGATTATCCCAGTTGAATATACCAAGACTCAGATTCTGGTCCACTCGTGCCGATAGAACCTGTATATTGTTGCTCTCCTGCGCTATGTTCTTATCCTGACCGTAATAAATAAAGTTCTGCAGATTTTCAACACCTACGCTTAGAGTGGTGTTCGTAAAAGGTATATGTAGTTTTCCGCCCGCATAAACTCTTCGTATATCTCCAAAATCGTGATTCCAGCTGAAATATTTTGAGTAGTAGTTATTCTGAAGGTACTTTGGCTTCAGATTTTTAATGTATGCTTCAGCATACAATGTAGTACGTCTGTTGGCGATGAAGAAACCGGTCTCCACGTCAGCCAGCGCTCTGAATTCTCCCAGATTTTCCCCCAGGACACCCAGGTCGGCACGAATATTGAACAGCAGGTTTTCACCCTGTTGCTTATTGAGTACACCTCCTATAGTGACTGCGCTTTCGCGATGATTCTTCCACTCCGCGCCTTCACTGTCTCTTGTTGAATAGTTGCGCAAATCGTACTCGAGAAAAGCGGCAAGGCCAAACTTCACCCAATCTTTGAACCCTTCCCTCAGGCTCAGAGAAACACTGTTTTTAAACGATGAATAGTGGATACTGTCATCCACTGCCCCCTCGTAAAAACGGTTTTCATAAAACCGGTCAATGTGCTGCATCTGAACTCCATCAACATTAACATAGGTGGTATCATACGACAAAAAACGGCGATGCTGCTGAGTATAATGTGATGAGAAACCAATGCTTGCTACAGGTACAAACTGTCCAGGCCCTTTGTGGAGCGAGTCGGTTGCAATCTCCCTGTATCCCAAATTATATCTTCCTGATAAAAAGTAGCGGTTGTTGCGCAAAGAATTCCAGGTATTGGTAAATTTCACCGGGATTTCTCTCGGAGTAAAACTTTGCTGTATGGCATCGGGATCGGTAATAAACATCTCGTTGGTTATTCCTCCATTTTCAAAATTCGACAATGATCCCTGATTCATAAAAGCATGTATTTCAATCCTGTCGGACAGATAGTTGCCAAAAAGGGTGAAATTGTTGTGCTTTACAGCCTGAGAATTGTAAAACCCTTTGGCGTTGATCAGATTCAAGTCCATACCAACATTCAGGCTCTTCCCGAAATTAGATGTAAGCCTTGCATCAAAAGTCTCTTCCCTGTTTTGTTTTGAACCTGCGCGATTATAGTTCAGCCTTGAATAGGGCACGCGCGTATTAACAAATAGCAGTTTTTCGGGATCTTTCAAATAGTTGTGGTAAGCATTGTTAAATATAAAATGCCCGGTTTCGGGGCGGTCGAAAAATATTTTGGAAATCGAGGGTGAGCCAATCGGAGCAAGGAAGCCCATAGCTACCGATTCTCCATCCGGCAACGTTGTTTGCTGGTAATTATGGAGCAAGGTGTCGGGAATTGCGAGCAAACGGTTACCCGTTCGTGCTTCTACTGTCCAGACAGTCATACGTGCAATACGTTGCAACGAGTCGGCCATCGCACCATGATCGTTTAACAGATGGTCGAGATGAGATGATTGGGCTGGCTGCTTATCTGACTCTACCTTCCTTGGAAGCAGATCCAGCGAATCGGGATTCGTTGTGATCTGCGATGAATCGGGCAATATGATACGTGCCTGCGGGTATGCAGCCATAGTGTATATGATACATGCCAGAAGAGATATGAACAGCTTTACTTTCATCGGGTGCAAACTTACATAAAAAATTGTCACGAGAGATAATTCATATTCATTTTCTATACTTTTTGAAGTTTTTTAGTAAGATATAATCCCAATTTCAACCATTAAAAGTCAAATAAATCTATCTTTCATTTTTAACTGAATAAAAAAATCTTTTTATATGGCATTTCAAATAATTCCATTATCTTTGCACCATCAAAACAGTAAAAATGAAAGCAAACATGTTCCATCATCATCATTTTCATACTTGCAATCGGGCGAGTTGAGATAGATATGTACGAACATAAGAGAATATATTTATAGACCCGTCTGAATAGCATCAGACGGGTTTTTTATTAAAAAGAACGCTGATGCTATCTGGTAAAACAAATAAGAAATGGAAAAAATAAATATCGCTATCCAGAAAAGCGGCAGGCTGAGTGAAAAATCGCTCAATCTGCTTACAGAGTGCGGGATAAAAGTATCTAACGGCGACCGCAAATTAAAAACTGAAGCACGGAATTTTCCTATGGAGATTCTCTTCCTTCGTGATGATGATATTCCGCAATATGTGGAACAGGGCGTGGCAGATATTGGCATTCTGGGTGAAAACGAAGTGTGGGAGAAAGAAAAAGACGTAAGGGTTGTTGAAAAATTAGGTTTCGGAAACTGCCGCTTGTCACTTGCTATTCCAAAAGATGAGGAGTACACGGGACTGGATTATTTCAACGGCAAGCGTATTGCCACGAGCTACCCTAAAATATTGAGAAACTATTTTACGGTAAAAGGCATTAAGGTACAAATAGAGGAGCTGGGCGGGAGCGTTGAGATTGCCACCGGCATTGGGCTGGCAGACGCAATTTTTGATATAGTGAGCACCGGAAGCACACTCATCATGAATGGATTGAAAGAGGCTGAACCAATCATTAAAAGCGAAGCTGTGCTAATCAGCAACAAAAACCTCTCGCCTACTAAATCCGAACTGCTTGATAAATTGTTATTCCGTATAAAAGCCTATAAGAACGGGCAAGGAAAAAAATACGTTTTGCTGAACGCACCCAACGGGATAATTCCCAAAATTGTGAAGTTGTTGCCCGGAATGCGCTCACCCAGTATTCTCCCGTTAGCCGACAAAGGCTGGAGTAGCGTTCACTCGGTGATAAAAGATGATGATTTCTGGGCAATTATCGATGAACTGAAGCTACTTGGAGCCGAAGGTATTTTAGTTGTACCTATAGAAAAAATGATTCTTTAGTACTCTGACTTCGCACCTTTTCTGTTTTCGCCTTTCACCGTGTTATCAAAAAAGATGATTCTTTAGTGCTTTAAGATGTGGTTGCGTAAAGATGACAATAAAACTGCAGTAAGTTGAAAAAAATAAACGTAAAAAAACTGATATGAAAACAATCTCAAACCCTTCACATACCAAATGGAAAAAATTGGCAGAACGCCCTATGATCAGGCAACAAAAGCTGATGAATACAGTTGAAAAAATGTTCTATGATATTAACCGAAAAGGTGATAAGGCAGTTATTTCATTCAGCAGGAAGTACGATTATTCCGAACAGGATAAGCTTGTTTTGGATCAAGATACAATAAATAAAGCTGCAGATCAGATCTCTGAACAATTGAAACTGGCAATCGACCTGGCACGAAAAAACATCGAAGCTTTTCACCTACAGCAAAGGGAAAAGATAGAGAAGGTTGAGACCGCCCCTGGAGTTTTTTGCTGGCGTGAATCGAGGCCTATCGAGCGTATCGGCATCTATATCCCCGGCGGCTCAGCCCCGCTCTTTTCAACTGTGCTAATGCTTGCCGTCCCGGCTAAGATAGCCGGATGCCGTGAGATTGTGATGTGTACGCCCCCAAATCAGAAGGGAGAAATTCATCCCGCTATACTCTACACTGCTCAACTGGCAGGCGTAACAAAAATCTTTGCTGCAGGAGGTATTCAAGCTATCGGCGCAATGACTTTCGGTACGGAAAGCATACCCAAGGTTGATAAAATATTCGGTCCCGGCAATCAATATGTGATGGCTGCAAAACGTTCTGCACAGTATTACGGCACAGCTATCGACATGCCAGCCGGGCCCAGTGAGTTACTTGTGATTGCCGACTCAAGCTGTAATCCCGCATTCGTAGCTGCCGACCTGCTCTCGCAGGCAGAACACGGCCCGGACAGCCAGGTAATATTGTTGTCTGATAACAGACAGGTTATTAAGAATGTAAAAAAAGAGATTGATATCCAGCTGGACAACCTTCCCCGCAAGGAGATTATCTTGCAATCGCTCAAAAACAGCAAAGCCATTCTTTTCAAAGAGCTAGGTGAAAGCGTTGCTTTCAGCAATTTCTATGCTCCTGAGCATCTTATACTGGCAACAAACAAAGCGGTACTACTGAGTCGTGATGTAATAAATGCCGGCTCAGTTTTCCTTGGCAACTTCAGTTGCGAGAGTGCGGGAGATTACGCAAGCGGGACCAATCACACGCTTCCTACAGGCGGAAATGCCAGAGCCTACAGCGGCGTTTCGCTGGACAGTTTCGTAAAAAAAATCACTTTCCAGCAACTCAATGAGGAAGGGATTATGAGCATTGGCAGTGCAGTTGAAGTAATGGCGGAAGAGGAACAGCTTTACGGCCACAAGAATGCCATTACACTTCGCTTAGGAGCTGCGACAACAAAATATCTACAAATTAACAATCAAGTGAATCCAGATGAACAACTTTGATTTAAATACTCTGGTACGCCCCAATATCCGTGCGCTTAAGCCCTACTCAAGTGCGAGAGACGAGTTCTCAGGCGACAAAGGTATTTTTTTAGATGCCAATGAAAACCCTTTCGGTAAAATGAACAGGTATCCCGATCCACATCAACGTATGTTGAAAAAAAAATTGTCGGAAAGAAAGAAGGTAGCGGAAGAGAATATTTTTATCGGAAACGGTAGTGATGAAGTGATCGACCTGGTTTATCGGATATTCTGCGAACCGTCAAGAGACAGCGTAATCCTGTGCCCTCCGACATATGGAATGTATGAGGTGTCTGCAAATATCAACAATGTGAACGTGATTAGCGTGCCGCTTACCGGTGACTTTGAATTGAATATTGATGAAATTCTGCAACAATCTGCAAAATGCATTTTCCTATGCTCTCCCAACAATCCCTCTGGAAACCGGTTAAAAGATGTGGAAAGAGTGTTAAATGAGTTTCAGGGGATTGTTGTTGTAGATGAAGCATATATAGATTTTTGCATAGGCAGCACTTTTCTATCAAAGCTTTCGTCCTACCCCAATCTCATTGTTATGCAGACCTTCAGCAAAGCATGGGCGCTTGCCGGTGCACGTATTGGAGTAGCCTATGCCGGTGCAGAGATTGTAAGGCTGATGGATAAGACAAAGCCTCCCTACAACGTGAGTGCTCTTAATCAGGAAGAGGCTCTAAAAGCACTTTCTAAACCGCAGAAGTTTGAATACCGGCTGGCCATAATACTGGAACAGAGATTCTTTCTTAAAAAAGAATTGACAAAATTACCCATTGTACGTAGGATATATCCTTCAGATGCAAATTTCCTGCTGGTGGAGGTGACTGATGCCGATAAAATTTACAATTATCTGGTTACAAAAAAGGTGATAGTCCGGAACCGCAATGCTGTTGTCCGCAACTCTATCCGTATAACAGTGGGAAAGCCCGAAGAAAACCGGAAATTGTTGGAAGAATTAAAAAATTATAGTGAAATATGAAGAAAGTATTATTCATAGATCGTGACGGAACACTAATTATAGAGCCGGAAGACGAACAGATTGACAGTCTGGAAAAGTTGGAGTTTTACCCGCGAGTATTTCAATCGCTCTCAAGCATCGCCGATGAACTGGAATATGAACTGGTAATGGTCACCAATCAGGATGGTTTGGGCAGTGCTTCATTTCCCGAGGAGACTTTCTGGCCGGCTCAGAATAAGATTATCAAGGCCTTTGAAAACGAAGGAATTAATTTCAGTGAAATATTAATCGATCGTTCCTTCCCCAACGACAACCAACCAACCAGAAAACCGGGCATTGGCATGCTCACACACTACCTGAAAGGGGGATATGACCTGGAAAATTCATTTGTCATAGGGGACAGAGTGACGGATGTACAATTAGCTGAGAACATAGGATGTAAGTCTATCTTTTTAAGTGATATTCCACATCCTGGCGCACTCCTTTGCACAACCGACTGGCGAGAGATTTATAATTTTCTGAAAGCAAAGCCCCGTACCGGAAGGGTATACAGAAAAACATCAGAAACAGAGATTCTCGCAGAGTTGAATCTCGACGGGAATGGGAAAAGCAATATTACTACAGGATTAGGATTCTTCGATCATATGCTCAATCAGATTGCCCGCCACGGGAACATCGATCTTATAATTCAATCGAAAGGAGACCTGCATGTTGATGAACACCACACCATAGAGGATGTGGGTATCGCGCTGGGAGAAGCTATCTTGCAGGCAATTGGCAGTAAAAAGGGGATTTCCCGTTATGGCTTCTTGTTACCTATGGACGACAGCCTGGCTCAGGTGGCAATAGACTTTGGAGGCCGCCCCTGGCTGGTGTGGAATGTGGAATTTAAGCGTGAATTCATAGGCGATATGCCCACGGAGATGTTTATGCATTTTTTCAAGTCGTTCAGTGACAATGCGAAGTGCAACCTCAACATCAAAGCTGAAGGCGACAATGAGCACCACAAAATAGAAGCCATCTTTAAAGCCTTTGCCAGATCAGTAAAGATGGCGGTGAGACGGGGTGAAACTTCCGGTATTCCCAGTACAAAAGGAACTCTTTGAAAGTAAAAACTAACGGTCAATAACCGAAGCAAACAGATGATTGCTATCATAAAATACAATGCTGGAAATATTACGTCGGTCTACAATGCAGTAAAGCGACTGGGCTACACATGCATGGTGACGGACAATATTGATGAAATCCTGCAGGCGGGGAAAGTTATATTCCCCGGAGTGGGAGAAGCCCGGTCTGCCATGTTGTATCTGAAAAAGAGATGTCTGGATACAACCCTGAAATCGCTGAAACAGCCAACACTGGGTATATGCCTGGGCCTACAACTCATGTGTAATTATTCCGAAGAAGGTGATACGGAGTGTTTCGGCATTTTTGATGCTGTAGTAAAAAAGTTTCCTTCAGGGGAGATCGTTCCTCACATGGGCTGGAACAGCTTAAGCTTGACTAAGGTAAATGACCCCCTTTTCGATGGATTCGGCACCGGTGAGACAGTCTATTTTGTGCACAGTTATTACGCCGGTATATGCCCTCAGACAATTGCAAAGTGCAATTATATTTTGCCGTTCAGTGCAGCCATGCATAAAGATAATTTTTATGCCACACAGTTTCACCCCGAAAAATCGGGCAGTGTGGGAGAAAGAATATTAAAAAATTTTTTAAAACTATAGACTTTTATGAGAATTATTCCGGCAATAGACATTATCGACGGAAAATGTGTGCGTCTTACCAGGGGCGACTACAACACACAAAAAACGTATCATGAAAATCCTCTTGATATAGCCAAAAATTTCGAGGCTAACGGCATACGGTACCTGCACCTGGTGGACCTGGATGGAGCAAAATCCAAACATATTGTCAACCACTGCGTATTATATGAAATAGCATCCGGCACATCGCTGAAGATTGATTTCGGTGGTGGGATCAAGTCGGATGATGATGTGCGGATTGCTTTTGAGAACGGAGCTGAACAGATTACAGGAGGGAGTATTGCAGTGCAGCAACCGGAACTGTTTTCACGGTGGCTATCGCACTACGGGCCTGATAAGATCATCCTGGGGGCAGACAGCCATCATCGCAAGATAGCTACTCACGGATGGCAGCGGCAATCGGATACAGATGTAGTAGATTTTATCTCGGAATACGAAAAAAGAGGTATTTGTTACACCATCTGTACAGATATATCGAAAGACGGAATGCTGGAAGGCCCTTCTGTTGAGCTGTATGAAGAGATACTTGACAAAACTCGCGTTCACCTTATTGCCAGTGGCGGAATCACCACAATGAATGATATTCTTTTGCTACAGCAAATTGGATGTGAAGGAGCTATCATCGGTAAAGCTATATATGAAGGACGAATAACGATGAAAGATTTATCCGGTTTTATTCTGAACAATTAAAATAACGTTCCACGAGCGCATATAAAAAAGGAATAAATTATCCGGCTTTTTTCTGAACAATCCTTTGAAGGAACAATTCAAGAAAAAAACTGTTCTGATCGGGATCTGAATCCCATCATTATTGTCAGTAAAAAAAAATTGAAAACAAACAGTTCACATCAAATCAACAATTATAAAAAATGCTAAAAAAAAGAATTATACCCTGCCTTGATATAAAAGACGGACGCACAGTCAAAGGTGTTAATTTCGTTGGTCTTCGTGATGCCGGCGACGCTGTGGAGCTGGCAAAGCGATATGTGGAAGAGGGAGCTGATGAGCTTGTTTTTCTGGATATTACTGCTACGATAGAAAACCGGAAAACTCTCACCGCCCTGGTACAGCGAATAGCCCAGGAAATCAATATTCCTTTCACTGTTGGAGGTGGCATACACTCCGCCATGGATGCGGTTTCTATTATCAAAGCCGGAGCCGATAAGGTAAGTATCAACACATCGGCAGTAAAACATCCTGAGCTGATTACTGAAATTGCGGAACAATTTGGTAGTCAGTGTGTAGTGCTTGCCATCGACACAAAATTAGAGGAGAATGGAGAGTGGATGGTATATATACATGGCGGGCGCACCTCCGCTAATCTCCGTACTGTCGACTGGGCAAAAGAGGGGGAAAAAAGGGGCGCGGGAGAGATACTGCTCACTTCGATGAATAATGACGGCACCCGAAATGGTTTTGCCATCGATATAACTCACGCTATAAGTGAAGCGGTAAATATTCCCGTAATAGCCTCCGGTGGGGCAGGAACGCCGGAACATTTCGCTGAGGTATTCACAAAGACAAAAGCCAGTGCTGCCTTAGGTGCCTCTGTCTTCCATTTTGGAGAGATCACTATTCCGGCATTAAAACAATATTTAAAAGAACAAAATATACCCGTACGATAACCTATTGAAAAAGGAGACGGTTTTATTAACAAACAAAAAGGACAAAAGTGAACATTGATTTTAAGAAAAACGGAGGATTGGCCCCGGTCGTCATACAGCATGCGAATACGCTACAGGTACTGATGCTGGGCTATATGAATGAAGAGGCTCTTGAGAAAACCATTGCAGAAGGTAAGGTAACTTTTTTCAGCCGCAGCAGACAGCGGTTATGGACCAAGGGAGAGACATCGGGTAACTTCCTTTTCGTGGAAGAGATACTTCAGGATTGCGACGATGACACGCTGCTTATAAAGGTTATTCCGCAAGGGCCTACCTGCCACACCGGTGCCACTTCCTGCTTTAAAGAGGAGACTTCGAAAGGTTTTCTGTATGAATTGGAGAAGGTTATTGAGCAACGCATCTCCGATAATCAGGAAGGTTCTTATACCGCCCGACTATTCAGCCGAGGAGTGAACAAAGTTGCGCAGAAGGTGGGAGAAGAGGCTGTGGAGTTGGTTATTGAGTCAAAAGACAACAATATTGACCTGTTTAAAAACGAAGCAGCAGATCTGCTCTACCATTTCCTTATTTTGCTGAAAACTAAAAGCCTGAAGCTACAGGATATTGAAGAGATATTATCAGGAAGGCATAAATAACTGATTATTAAAGATATGATATCTTATTTTGGGGCTGAAATGTTAAGTATTCAAGTTTCGCATATACAAATTAAACCATATACAGCTAAATATGAGATCTATGCCTTGAATCAGTGAAGTTTTATGCTTTGCCGTTTGCCTTCCCGCTATCTTGGTGAGCAATAAAGGCATATCTTCTCCCGAATAACGGAGTGCCAGCTCGTGCACATTAATGTTTTCGTTAGAAAGGATAATTTTTTTTGTGTAACAGATAACAGCATACGAAAAAAGAACAACCTACTATTTAAAAGCAGGTTGTTCTAATCAACTAAAAAATTATTATTTTATGGTTCAAGTTCCCTTTAACCGGGACAAAGACATTCGCAATTACGCTTCTGCCTGTGCCTGTGGCTGAACTGATACGAATGAGCGATTATTCCTTTTCTTGCGAAATATCACAATGCCATCGGTCAGTGCAAACAGGGTATGGTCTTTTCCCATACCAACATTTTCTCCAGGGTGATGCGCTGTTCCACGTTGACGCACGAGGATGTTTCCGGCTTTCACCGTTTCACCACCGAATATCTTAACGCCCAATCGTTTACTTTCCGATTCACGGCCGTTCTTCGAACTACCTACACCTTTTTTATGTGCCATTTTCTTCTGATTTTAACTGATTAAGCTATAATTTCTTTTACTCTTATCTCAGAAAATTGTTGACGGTGACCGTTCAATCTTCTGTATCCTTTTCTCCTTTTTTTCTTGAAAATAAGAACTTTATCTCCTTTCACATGAGAAAGTACCTCTACTACTACTTTTGCTCCATCCACAACCGGTGCACCTACAGTTACATCGCCGTCTTTGTCGATGAGCATCACTTTTTCGAACTCCACTTCACTACCCTGATCGGCGTTGATCCTGTGGACAAATAATTTTTGGTCTTGCTGCACTTTAAACTGCTGACCCTGAATATCTACAATTACGTACATATAAGAATAACTTGACGTTATACGCCTGAGGCGAGTCGCTATATGCGCCTTCTTTCCAAGCCTATTGGCAAAATGAGGTGCAAAAATACATAATTAATTCATAAATTACAAATGAATCACATATTTTTTTCCAAAATGCTGTATGCGTTGCCTATATTATCGATGATGTCAGAAGCAATAAAAGCCCGGGGATGAATTTTATGCTGCGTCAGATCAGCCGTCATTCCGTGAAGATACACCCCCACCCTGGTTGCATCTAACGGTTCATAACCCTGTGCAAGCAAGCTCGTAATAATTCCCGTCAGTACATCTCCGCTTCCGGCTGTCGCCAATGCCGGGGTTCCGGTACTATTCACATAGATATTTTCCTGATCAATAATCAGCGAATAAGCCCCTTTTATTATCACAATAAGACCATATTTCTCAGCAAACTGTTTTGTTTTCAGTATTTTGTCATAGTCGTCGCTCCATTCACCTATAAGCCTTGAAAGCTCTTTCGGATGAGGTGTCAGAATAGTTTTTGGGGGAATGAGAGTGAGCCAATCCTTATGCCTGGACAATATGTTCAAGCCATCTGCGTCTATAACCAGCGGCGTATTATTCTTTTGCAAAAATTCGAAGAATGCATGCTGTGTATCATCATGTTGCCCCATTCCAATACCTATACCAATTGCATCCGGTTTCATTTCATAATTTATATAAGAGATATGCTTTTCTCCTCTATCCTCAATCACCATCGCTTCGGGAAAATTTGACTGCACTACTACTACCCCACATTTTGGCATATAAGCGGTAACCAGTCCGCATCCCGCCTTCATAGCCGCCTTTGAGGCAAGACAGGCCGACCCGCACTTACCAAGGCTTCCTCCTATAATAAGTACATGCCCTTCGGTCCCCTTATGAGCAAATCTGGAAAGCGGTTTTAACAAAGGCCGGATCTGTTTTTTTTCAGTATAAAAAATATTACTCTCTGCTTCTTCAATGGCTTGTTCATTCAATCCAATGCCGACTATTGACACATCACCTGCATAATTTTGATTTTCGGGAAGATAAAGTGCAAGCTTAGGTATCTGAAACGTAATGGTATTTTTAGCCTGTATAGCGTACAACGTTTTTCTGTCAAGAAACATCCCGCTTGGCACATCAATGCTGATAACAGGCTTGTCACTATCATTAATATGCTGAATCACCTTTGCAGCTATACCATCCACTTCTCTGGAGAGTCCGGTTCCAAAGATCCCGTCAATCACAACATCATACCTCTTTATATCGGGAATATCTTTTTCAGAGATAACCTTTTTGCAGGTTATGTTTTCCGCTCTTACACGGCGAAGATTGTGCTCACAATCTTCTGTATATTTCTCGCTGTATTCCACAACAGACACTGTAACATTATAGCCAGACTTATGTAACAGGCGGGCTGCTGCAAGCGCATCGCCACCATTATTACCCACCCCCGCAAAAATAAGCAAAGAGATGTTTTTCGCGTATCTGCCAGTAAACCAGTCACAGAAAGCAGTAGCTGCCCTCTTCATCAATTCGAGAGAGGGTATCCCTTCCCTTGAAATTGTTTCTGCATCAATTTTACGAATTTGCTCCGATGTAAGAATTTTCATTTAAAATTTAATTTATGGTCAAATATGGGTGAAATAACTTTACAATGCGACAAAAATAATATAAACACCTGTTTTTATACCTGTTTACAGCAAAAATATTTTTCTGCTAAGATAGAAAAATATTTTTGTATTTTTGTATTACAGGTTTTGGATAGCCATATTATGAAATCGGGTCAATTATACCTTTGCTGCGGCAAGCGAAAGCGTGACTTTAGTGATAATTTGCATTAAGTCAAAAAATAATCAATATTGGAAACATGAAGCTTGCTTCAATGTTTTAGTAATGCAGGTACTTGTGGTTCCCTGACTACCCTCGGGTACCATGAAGCCAGTTTTAACTTTTTAGTCAAGCTGAATAAGCATAATCCGAACTTGTTTGAATGATGTCGTTCACAGAAGTTGCCTGAAAGGCAGAAAGGAAACAACCAACATTAGTGAACAAATGAAATGAATGATATGGAGAATAAAATTTTCTCATCGAGTGTTATCGTTGTTGTAAATAATAAAATCCTTTTAATACAACGCAGTAATTATGACGGACAGGGTGAACTATGGAACACTCCTGCGGGGCACTTTAAAGAAGGAGAAACAGCAATAGAATGTGCGGTAAGGGAGTTATACGAAGAGACTAAGATTTCAGTAAAAGAAGATGATTTTATTTTTTTCACTGACTTTGAATCCTCAATAGGTAAAGTTTATTTTTACATTCTACGTCTGGAAAATTTTCCTGAAATTGTTCTGTCCGCTGAATCACTGAGATACGAATGGGTGACTCTGAATGATTTGAACAAATACAACTTTCTGTATGATAAACAAAAGGAAATCCTTGAAATGTTCATTAAGAATAAGGGACCGGGTAGGTAAACTAAAATAGCATTAATACCTTAGTTGAAACAAATACCACATCAACCGGTCAAATCCGGGTTATATAATTAATATTTTTTCTATAATAAATAAAGTACCGAAAGGTAATTTCTTACTGTCATTATAAAATGTTTCATTAAATTTGGCAATTATTTTAAATACATCTATGGTCAATTACATTTTAAATATTACCATGATATGAAGAAAACCGGCCTTTTTTTAATTCTTATAATGCTTGTACATTCTATCAGTGCACAAGAGCCGGCAATAGTGTCAGATTCTGTCGAATTACTTCTCCGCCAACAATTGATTGCTTTTCCACAGGAGAAACTGTATGTGCAGACTGACAAATCGGGATACCTCTCTGGTGAACGTATCTGGTTCCGTGCACATATGGTGGATGCGCTCACTCATCGTCCTGTTTTTATTAGCCGTTATATTTATGTTGAATTGATCAATCCTCTTGACGATCTGGTAAAGCGAGTAAAGATACGTCCCGACAGTACCGGAGCTTATTCCGGATATATCGACCTGGAAGATGATCTTGTACAGGGAGCTTACACACTGCGAGCCTACACTCAATTTATGCGGAACATGGACGAGGACTTTTTCTTCAGAAAATTTATACAGGTACTCGATCCGTTTTCATTGCAAATAGAACCTCTGTTGACATTTGATGTCGAGAAAAACGACATTCGCATCTCTCTTCATTTCATTGACCGTCAAAACAGCGATACCATACAACCTGAGGTTGTTACCTGCAAAATCGGGTACGGAGCCTTGAAAACTCTTCGGCCAAAGGAGAACGGATTTTATCGCCTTGATGCAAGGTTATCGGAAAAGGAAAAGAACAGAACCATGCTTCTGAGCCTAATTCACAAGGGCCGTAAATACAACCGGTACTATACTATTCCTTCCGATCCCGCCGAATATGATGTGATGTTTTTCCCCGAAGGTGGATATCTTATTCCCGGGGTTTCTTCACAGGTCGCTTTCAAAGCACTGAATGCGGATGGATTGAGCACACCCGTTTCAGGAACATTATATGATTCGTCGAGTAATGAGATCCTCTCATTCGAAAGTATACATCAGGGAATGGGCTTATTCCATTTTGTACCATCCGGGAATGAGTCGTATTATGTTATCTGCCATAATCAATCAGGGACTGCAAAACGTTTCGACCTGCCTTCTTCTAAAACGGAAGCAAGCATTATTTCGGCACGTACTGCAGGTGACTGGATCAAAATTTCTTGCCTTAAAGGCATTGAATCACAGCAGGACTCTCTATCACTGCTAATACACTACAAAGGGCAAGTTTTGCTTCACAGAATGTGGAATCCTGAGGTTGAAATGTATAATATTGCTGCCGGAGAACTACCATCAGGAATAATACATATCCTGTTGCTGAACTCAAGACAGGAGGTGCTGAGCGAACGTCTTCTTTTTAACCTGAATGAAAATGAGTTTGCCCTCATGCAGGCCACTACTCCCGAATCCACCTACAAACGAAGAGAACACATTTCTATTAGACTGAAGATGAACGACCCGGATCTTACTCCCTCTACCGGAAATATTGCCGTTTCAGTAACAGATAAAGAGAACGTTGTACGCGACAGCACGATAAACCTTATAAGTACAATGCTCTTGTCGTCGGAATTAAAAGGACATATAGAATCACCCGTTTCTTATTTTGCAGACGGAAAAGTCAACAAATATGCTCTCGATGCCCTGATGCTGACACAAGGGTGGAACAGATACGATATTCCTGGAGTTTTACAGGGAAAAATACGAACGCCAGATGCATTTACTCCCGAACTGTCACAAAGAGTAACCGGCAAGGCCTCTGGACTTTTTAGATCGCTAAAGGAAGGGCAAATCAGCCTGCTTGCCAAGCTCGACACTTTGGTCAGCACTATTACCACACAGGCTGACGAGAAAGGGCGGTTTACTTTCAACGTTGAATATCCGGAGGGAACCACAATCCTTGTTCAATCGAGAAGTAAAAAAGGTGGAAAACTAAATGTTATCAACATCGATCAGGAAGTATTTCCTCCTCTTCAGGGTGCCGGAATTACCAATAGATCGGAAGCTATAAACCAGTTCTCCTCCACGCAAGACTCCTATCTAAAAATAGCTGATGAAGACTATACACAGAAAAATGGCATCCGGACAATTTTGCTGGATGAAGTGACTATTACGGCACAAAGTCTGGAAAAGTATAAGGAATCAACTTTTTATTCTCCCATCAGTGCAGTAGGGTTAAAAACAGCCAAAGACATTGAGAAGATGGTAGTATCAGATTTGCGGTCGTTGCTATACCATCAACCTGGAATTATAATCAGAGGGGATGAAGTGACCACTACACGTTCAGACTTACCTGTGCTTTTTGTTATCGACAATGTTAATTATGAAGATTTCTCCAGTTATCTTGACAACATTGAAGTCAATTCTATCGAAAGCATATTTGTATTGAGAGATAATACCACAATGCCCGGTTATTACCCTAACACAAGTGGCGCAATAGTTATCACCACTAAGTCAGGCAACTACAAAACCGATACACACAGGCCTCCTAGCATTGATGAGATTGTTCCTCTTGGTTATCAGCAGGCAGCCGAATTCTACTCTCCCAAATACGAAACACCGGAGCAAATAGAATCATCGTTACCAGATCTCCGTACCACAATCTATTGGAAGCCAAATGTACTGTTCTCTGAAAAGGGCGAAGCTGTTATCAATTTTTATACTGCCGATTATCCGGCAGTATATCTGCTGACAGCCGAGGGTGTAAACAACAACGGGAAGCTGATTCGTTTCACAAAGGAAATAACAGTAGAAGGCAGCAATAGCCGATAATTTTTTGAAAATCTATAAACAGCTCTTTAGTCAAGTTCTTTGATCCTGATATTTCTGAATTTAACCACGGAGTTGTGCCCCAGAAATGCAATATGTCCTTTCTTATACAACAAAGATTTAGGTATTTTATTCTCTGGCACATCCTTGACGGCCTCCTGAATATCAGTATCCAGAATGGTAGTCCCGTTTAATATAATTTTTATTTTACTTCCTTCTGCAATTACTTCCTGGTAATTCCATTCTCCAGCAGGTTTCAAGTATCCCCTTTTGGCCGGAACCCATCCGTAGAGAGAGCCATGATACTGATACGGTTTTAAGTTTGCATATATTGGAGCCGAATTGTCAAGAATCTGCAATTCCATACCGTCATAGCCGCTTTTAGTAGTTATCATCTTATGTCTCAGGCCAAGCCCGCTGTTAGCTTCCGGAGTGAGTAAAAATTCAAATCGTAGAATAAAGTTATCATATTCTTTTTTAGTGTATAAATTACCATGCCCATCAGCTGGTTGCATTACTATACATCCATCCTCAAGTTTATATTCATCGGTATTACTTGTCCAGCGTAACATATCTTTTCCATCGAAAAGTATTTCATATCCGGCTTTCTTCTCTTCTGCAGACAAACTGAAACGATCTCTGTTTCCTCTCAAATTTATGGACGAACAGCCTGTAGTAATCACAAGCAAAGCTATCAATAAATATTGTTTCATACTATGATTTAGTTTTATTAAATTTTGTTCCTTTTATTATATTTAAGAATAAGTTCCCTTTAAAATTATCTGGAATCAGCGGTTTGTATACTTAACAGGCTGATATACAAAAAGCAGTTTCATAAACAACTGTTTTTGTCAGGTGGGTTCAAGATTGTTTTTTTAATGTTAGTTCCCCTGCATTCCAGTAAAGGGCCTGATTGCGCTGACAACTCTCGTAACTTAACAGAGCTGGTGCGCTGGATCGTACACCGAAAAGTACATCAGCGGTCAGCTGTTGATTATTTTTTATCCCGTCAAAGAAGTTCAGGAAGTGGTGGTAATGTCCTCCTCTGTATTCCTCTTCTGCCTGATATAAGTACTCTCGCGACGATATTTTCTGAACTTTTTGGAGATATCCTCCAACCTCTTCCCGAATGTCTGCTTTTTTTTCATCAATATCGTAGGTAGTTTTGAGTCTCACCTCATTCCAGCCTACCTCAAGTGAGCCAAGTGAACCATTTATACGGAAGTTGGTACTCCCCCATTTATTGGAAATACCATCCACATAATTAGCTCCCAATGAAAGCGTGAATGCTCCCATGTTGTTCCTGTCGGGATAATCGAAATAACCGAGCATTATATCCGGTGTATCACGTGATCCATCGGTATAGTGATGAATACCTCCGGTAGTATATATTTTTTCGGGCCCTAACGCATCCATGATGTAATGAACACTTGAGATAACATGTACAAACAAATCTCCCGCAATTGTTGTACCATAGTCTTTCCAGTTGCGCCATGCAAAAAATCGCTGGGCATCGAAAGACCTTTTGGGTGCATTTCCAAGGAATCTTTCCCACCAAATTGTTTGTGGGTTGGCACTTTCTGGAGCATTAAATGAATTAAGTACACGGGGACCACCGGTAAACTGACCGTCGATAAGATTCACTTTACCAACAATGCCTTTCTTAATCAGAATTTTAGCTGTCTTATTGCCCACAGAAGCCATTCCCTGACTTCCTATCTGAAAATATGTTTTATTTTTCTGCTGAGCTGCTACCAGTTTTTTCCCCTCACCCAATTTATGGATGACCGGTTTTTCACAATACACATGTTTACCGGCATTCATAGCCTCAATTGCAATCGGCTGGTGCCAGTGATCCGGTGTGGCAATGATCACTGCATCCAAATGTTTCAAAGCCAATATCTCACGGTAATCCTTTGTAATAAACAGATCATTACCCCATTGTCTCTTAGCCTCTTCCAAACGTTGATCGTATAAATCACAAACAGCGACCAATTTCACGCCGCCGACAGATAAAGCAGTCCTCGTATCAGAGGTTCCCATACCACCCTTTCCTATCAGAGCAATATTGATAAAAGAGTTGGGTGATACCGACCTATTCACCTCTTTGGCTAATTTACCCCCTGCTGCCGAGAGCAATGAGGAAGCTGAATTAATAGCTACAGTGCTTATAGCCATTTTCCTTAAAAATTCACGTCTGTTTTGCATATTTGTTTTATCAAGTCATTAATGATTAAAATTTACTCATGTTTCGAACTTCCCTCAAACAATTGACAGGGAAATAGAAGGAAAATGAATTATTCTCTATATCTCTGTGATAGATGATTTTATATTTTAAAATTTCTCAATCGTCCTTGGCCATAACCGAAGATCACAGTGCCAAGATCATGGCTTCTGCTTTGGTGTTGGCAAGTATCTTTTCAAATAGGTCATCGGTATCCAATTCCAACACTTCACATACAGAGCAGGCCAACTCGATAAACAGCCCACAACAAAGGCTTGTCAAGCGTCTCTCCGAGTACCTCTGCGTTCATTGACCGATAAAGTGCCCCTTTCAACTCGTAGTTATCATACCGGAAACGCAGTGTCAACAATTAGCGGTGTAGGGGTCCTTTATACACTTGCCTGTTTTCGACAAGGTGGTGTCATCGAGGATCAGGTAACGGGATGAGGTATCATCTACATCCTGTCTTTCGAAGTCACCTTCAGAAAACGATGCACGAAATGCCACATAAGCATCCGCCAGCATATAAAGGGATTGTTCTTTAGGCTATAGAACAAGTCCTTGCCCTTGGAGGTGCCTTCACCTGTGGGGCTGTTCAGATAGGAATTGACCGTCTTGTCTGAACTGGCCACCATGGAGGCCAATATGGCCAGGACCATTTTAAAGTCATATCCCCGAGTCTTTAACCATTTGAACCGGGAAAGGTCTTCGCTTATCTTCAACGCCTTGAAACGGCTGAAAATATCTTCCACGAAAACCCTGGTAGGGGTAAAGTCCGCTTTCAACTCTTGAATCTTTTTAATATCTTTGTCCTGCAACATATTTAAATGGTTTGTCTCCATCGCTATGATAATCATTCCCTATGATATATTAGCTAAAATATACTGCTATTTTATCTCTAATCCTATAATCATCAACTTTATTTTTAACTGAGAAACATCAGTTATTAATAGGAATAAAACAACCATGAAGCTCCAGCACATAGAAGACGGCGGGCAGGTGTTCTACATGAAGCGGCTCGAGTAAGGCTCTCTGCCGGAACAATAATTGGTATGTCCTCTTTTTTTGCAGAAATAGCCATTTTACCACTTCACTGATGTCAAGTAGCCATAACAACTCTGGCCGACATCAAACTGCTTATAAAACCTAATAGAATTTACTCCAATAAACTTTTCTCGTTTCTCCATGCCACAAAGGTAGCACTGCTTTTTAATTAGTGCGCTCTATGCGCCTATACCGATTTAAACAGTTTCTTCGTTAACTGAAGTTAGTTTTTATGAAAGGAAGATGTTTGGAAAAGAGATCCCTTTCCAAACACTTCCATTTCCATGCCTTTTCAATCTATTCTTCCCCAAACACATTAAATTCGGCTATATCACATTGTGCCCCGTTTTTAGTAGGAACAAAAAAGTCACTAATTACAAATTTGATGTATCGTGCCGAAGATCCATTCTGGGTGAAAGTGTGTGTACGTGGCGTATTGCTGCTAACACTCCAATCGGACAACTTCGTCCAAGTGACATTATCATTACTGATCTCAAAATAGCCATTTTTAATGTTTCCTCTCCAAGCGTCGTTGGTGGGCTTAGTAAAACTAATTTTGTATATCTTATACGCACTCTTCATGTCGAAGATAAAATAATAAGGAAGCGGTTTGGGATCATCCCATTTCGATCCCCAGAAAGTGGTTGTATTCCCATCGAGCATTTTTTCTGGAATACGATTAAGACCTACATACTGGGGTTCCTCACTGATACATGAATTCCAATCAATAATTTTCCAATTTGTGCGGTCGAGAAAGTGGGGATTTAATCCAACAATTATTGGTATTTCTGCATTTATAGAAGGGTTACTATTAAGTGAAACAGTAACTATAGCTGAACCAATACCAACCGGATCAATTTCGCCATCTTTCACTTTCACAATGGATTCATCGGAAGATTTCCAAACGAGAGAAGAATCTCTAACTGCGTAGTCTGACGGCACTATAATGGGAATTACACTTTCTTTTTTATTCAGCGTCAAAACCAGACCACCCTCCACTTGAATGGCAGTTATAGGATTCTCCAAAACTTCAACGGGAATAACCTTCTTTACAGATGGTTTATCCGCAACAGTGACTGTGATTTCCGCATTTCCGTAATAAACGGGTGTTACTATTCCATTCTCATCAACTGTCACAATGTTTTTATCTGAAGATTCCCAAATGATGTTGAAAGGAATTTTCTCATTGTAATTCGATGGTATAGGACTTGCTGCCAATACTATTGTTTTTCCCATTAGTATTGGGAGAGCGTCTACAATTGTAAGATTCGCTTTATTGGACACTGAAATCCCTTCAATCGGCAAACTTTTTATCACATCTACAGGTATCGATTTTTTTAGACCTTCACTACTTGTTATATTAATAAAGCATGCACCATCACTGATCGCACGTACCAATCCTGTTGAACTAACCGTAGCCACTAAAGCGTCGGTAGTTTCCCATGTAAAAGTCTGATTTGTGGGACTTGCAGTAATTTGAAACTCCTCGCCTTCTATCAGTTCTATTGTAGAATTGGTGGTGTAAATAGTATATTCTACATCTCTTTCCGGACCATAGCTACAAGCTGAAAGCATCAACAAACCGGCAAAAATGAATGCTGCCAGATATAAAATTCTATTCATATTTTTTAAGCTTTTATCAGTTTTTAATTTGTCATTTATCTTCTATTCGGATCAACCTTTCTTCCACTTCTCTCCATCCTGTATAGCTTCCATTGCTATTCTTAAGTCGAAAACGGTAGTTCAAATAGAAAACTTTCTGCTTACTTGTGCCTTGTAAAAGATCAGGGACATATCTATTGTAACCATTTACTTTATCAAGCATTTCAACTTCCATAGACCCATAAGGAGTAACCAAAAGTGTATTGTCTTCCTTTATCTGTACCACAACCGATAGTCTCTCAATGTCGGCAACGGAAGTACTACTTCCATAGGTTTCGTTTCCAATAAACATCCTAACCTTATCCTTTTCAAGAGGTTGCACTAACTTTGTACCACTCAGTACAGTGGTAGGATTGGTCATGGTTCCACTTTTTGCATAATAAGTGGGCACTAATTGTTCGGCATAATCATTTTCAATGGCTACACGGAATAGGACATCACTTTTCTCCGGATTCACATCATAGTTTGAAACACTTTTTATTTTCAGAGGAATGAAATAAATTGAATCCGGGGACAAACCTAACGCGCGGACTTTCACCGGCATTCTTACATAATGATAATCCGAATTCGCAGGTAGTGTTACCGAATATGAATCAATTGTGTATCTTTCTGCGGGTAATAATTTGGCATACTCGCTCTGATAATTGTAGTTCAGACTGTTAAACTTATCTAACATCGCCGGGTTGGGTTCGAGGGTTACCGTGATATCCTTTTCATTGGTGTTTGAACCTCCGGTTCCTATGGTAATATACCTGACAGGTTCTTCTTTATTGAGTGAATAGGATGCGGCATAAACATTTTCCGACCCACTTAACAAATAAACCAACGTCTTATATTGTTCTTCCTGATAGATGATGTCAGTGTTGCAACCGGCTATACTAAGTGCCATGATGCAGGTAATAAATATGGATAATGATATTTTCATATGACTAAAATTTTTTTTCAATTCTCATTAACGTTGATATCCCGGATTCTGATCCATCGAAGGGGATTTTCTTACCTCGTTCAATTCAATGGGAACGAGAATCAACTTTTTATCCACCACTCTGTTTCTAGCTACTGTCTGATTAACAGGGACAATATTATAAAATGCTAAGCCATCAGCATCCATGTCCATACCTTGAATGGGTTCTCTTTCCGTAATTTCGTATTTACCCCAGCGCCGCACGTCCCAAAAACGAGCATTTTCGTGAAGTAATTCCACCATCCGTTCGCGTTCTATCAAAGCTTGCATGGTTTCTTTAGAAGCAAGTTCAGCATCCGTAAGTCCGGGTAATCCAGCCCTAAAGCGAACCATATTGAAATAATAACGCATTTCTTCTATATTCCTTGATAGTTGATAATTTTGGATGGTATGAGTAGTTGTCAGATTATTTAAAGCTTCCACATAAGCGAGTAAGATCTCCGCATACCGGATTATGGGATATGCCTTCTCTAACCGACGGGAATTTTCGTAACCTGTTCCTTGTCCTGGAGCTCCCCATGAATCTTCAGGATGCACAAATTTTTTCAACGAATACCCTGTTGTATTCACGTTGTATGGTAGATTTCGGGTAGAATTTTTGCCGGCATTACCATTCAGGTTATACCAAAATTGGACATTTCTTTTGCTTAAGTTTGAAGTAGAAAGCATTGGCCAAAATGCTCCGCTGAATCCGATGCTGGCATAGAACCTCAATTCGCGGTTTACATACATTTTATGGACATTCCCTTTTAACTTATAGCCTGAAAAATTCAGATCGGTTCCATTATTCCATATACCATCGGTGGAGTAAGGATATCTTTCGCTTGAATTTTCGATAGTTCGTCCGTCTGCCATCAAATAGGCATCAATTACTTTTTGAGGTACTGCTACAGTGCCAAATCCATTATATGTTTCATAGGGAAAAGCGTGTCTCGAATAATTTTCTAAGCCGGATGATCTCTGCGCCCACAGGTACTCAGGATTACGCGCAAACGGCGATTCTCCTGTAAACATATCCGCATATGACCGGAACGGGTCAATATCTCCTGCACCCAACGGAAAACTATGCTGCGATACATTATCTGGCAGGGGAGCAGTATCCGGCATTTTTTTAACGGTATGTAAAGCATAGATATTCATATCTATAATACGCTTGCTAACTGCAGCAGCCTGAGCCCATTTACGTTCGTCGTATGTTTGTGAGACATAATTTACATTATCAATTGATCTTTTCCACGTTCCGTACGTTCTGCGAGCAGCCAATCCTCCATTCCAGAGCGGACTTGCCTGAATTAACCGCAGACGGGCACTCAGTCCCAGTGCAGACCCGGCAGAAGGACGTCCAAAAAAACTGGGTGTAATTTCTACCGGCATGAGGTCTGCTGATCGTTCCAATTCACCGCAAACATAATCCACCGATTCATCGAAAGTTGCTCTCGGACGGTCATAATAATCTGCCGTTTCATTTGTTTCCAATACGTCATCGCCTAATATCACAATGGGACCATAATACATGATCAATCGGTAATAGGCATAGGCGCGCATAAAATAGAGATAGCCCATAAGTTCATCCTTTTCCTGTCCGTTCAGGTCGCGTGCCTTGTCTATATTTTTAAGTATCGTATTGACTTTGCGAACAATGATATACATACTGTTCCAAATATTAAACGACCTGAGATTGGTAGGAGTTATGTTTCCCTGTACAAAATCTAATGAGGTATAGTCGGAAACCATTATCGAAAATGCTTCATCGCACGCATACGAACCAAGTTTGTCAAATTTGTACCCTTCATCAGGAAACATAGAGGCAATATTCCACGTATAACGTTCCAGATTCGTTTTATTTACAAAAATTGAATCATATTTAAATGCTTCTTCAAAATTATCGGCAATATCAAGATAGTTGCAAGATGACATAGTTATGATGATCGTGAAGGCGCAAATTATTGTATGCTTGAATATATTTTTCATTCTTTTTTATTTTAAAAGTTAAGGTAAAGTTGTAGCGTGTATCTCGCTGGTATCGGATTATAATTACCCCCGAATCCTAGACAACAAGAATCATTAAAAAATAATATTAATTTT
>NZ_DIQL01000047.1:0-12632 GCF_002427225.1 Proteiniphilum sp. UBA5463
TATACAAAGACCGGTATGAAATATTTTGCATTTATATTATATTGTTTGTTAGGTTGTTATGTTTTATTATGATTATTTCGTATTTTTGCATATACGAATGTTCCATAAAATCGAAAGCGATGAAAATAACCTATTTGTTGAATGAGTTTGAGCGGAAAATGATAATACAGCGATATAGTCCCAGCTCCATTCAAAACTACAAAAGTGCGGTGAGGAGTTTCCTGCAGCTGGCTGAAAAAAAATACAGCCACCCGTTGGAGATAACGGAAACGGTGATCGAGAAATACCTGTTCTGGAAAATAGAGAAACATCGCATCGGAACATCTTATCAACGTTTGATCGTGGCGTCGATAGACAAGTTTTACCTTTCCATGTTCAGCAGACAACTCAACCTCAAACATCTGTATCCCCGCTCGAAGAACAAAAGTCTGCCGGTGTACCTGACTACCCGGGAGGTGAGCCGCTTGATGGCTAAAGTGACCAACCCGAAGCACAAATGTATCGTCCAACTGTTATACGGATGCGGCCTGCGGCTAAACGAACTGCTTCACCTGAAGCTGGTAGATATCGATTCGAAGAACAAAATTATCCTGATCAGAAACGCCAAGGGAGGGAAAGACCGTGTGGTGATGCTTTCCCCCCTGTTATTGGAATCTTTAAGGCGTTACTACAAGATATATCATCCTGAGGAGTACCTGATAGAGGGGCAGGGAGGGGGTATCTACTCCGAAAAGAGCGTTCAGGTCATTGTCAAGAATGCAGCTTTAAAAGCGGGCATAGCCAAAAAAGTAACACCTCATACCTTGCGCCATAGCTTTGCTACCCATCTCCTGGAGAATGGAACGGATATCCGGTATATCCAGGACCTACTCGGACACAAATCGGTAAACACGACTGAAATTTATACCCATATTACCGATATTGCACAGTCAAAAATTAAAAGTCCGCTCGATTTGCTTTGATACCGTCAGACTGCAAATACAATAAAAAAGCAATTACAGCCAGGTAGTTGCTTTTTTATTGCATTTGCACCCCGCCGAGGGTGTTGCTGTAGGAGAAGTTGGGAAACCAGCGTGCATAATGACGGCTTTGCTCCTCCATCTTCACATCGTCACTGTAATAATTGGAGTGGACATTCTCGAAGCGGACTCCGGCAGTTATCTGTCCGATGGGAGCTGAACGTGAGTACTCTGCAAAGAAAGCGTTATTTTCGTCGTGGATGGCTGTATTGAATGATACCCGTAGAAGCGCATTGGAACATTTGTTATCAGCAAGAAGTAAAAACGCACCCTCCTGATCGGTCGTCGTCCCCAAGATAAGTGTAGAATCGGGGAGAGAGTAAATGGCTACATTGGCGAATTGGGCATTCAGTGGCATTATTATTCCACACAGGAACAACGAAAATAGAATTTTGTGAGTCATCATATTTTTATTTAATTCGATGATATGACCATATCTCCAATCGTTTGGTTACAAAAAAAATTGTACCTTGCAGCTTTATATTCTTTTTAATTCAATATTTGCATAGATACTTGCTTACATAGATCTATTCATATGTATATGGTTGTAATTGAGATAGATGCGAAAATTTAATTTTAATATATACTTGTTGATTCCTGACTTATGCCTCACACACCACTGAAACGCAAAGAGGATATAGGGCTGTCTCCGTATGAACTGAAGTTTCGGGGCCGGCATCGTTCCGAAGAAGTACAAATGACCGTTTTCGATATCGATACCGAAAATGTGAATCAAGCAGTAATCCATTCTGCAGAAGAGCTTCAACCGTATTTAGATTCAGGTACTCTTACCTGGCTGAATATAGACGGGCTGCACAATGAGAAGCTGATGAGGGATTTGGCGGACTACCTGAATATTCCGGCTGATATATTGTCGGATGTAATGGAGCCGGGAACTCGCCCCCAGATGGAGGAGTTTGACAATGGCCTTTTTGTCTCCATAAAGATGATGCAGTTCAGTGAGAAGTTGAATCAGGTCTCGATAGATAATCTGAGTATCGTGATGACGAATAATATGCTGATCTCTTTTCAGGAAGAGAGTAGCAATCTGTTTAATCCCGTTAAAGATCGCCTTTGGAAGCACTATAAGAGATTCAAGGTTTTGGGGGCCGATTATCTTGCTTTTGCCCTGCTTGATGTGGTGATTGATAATTACATTTTCATTCTTGGAATGCTTGGCGAAAAAATAGAGAACCTTGAGAACAGAATGGTGCTTAGCCCCGACAGGGTAACACTTAAGGCAATTAACCTGCTAAAGCACGAACTTAGTGATCTTGGACGTTATATAAAACCTGCCAGGGAGATGATTATGAGCCTTGTGAAGCTTGATAGCGACTTTATCGGCCCTGAAAACGAGAAGCACTACAAAGAGCTCCAGGATAATATAAACCAGGCGGTGGAACTGCTCGATTATTACCATGAGCTCCTGTACGATGAGTTGAATATTTATCATTCGTCAATGAGTACTAGGCTTAACGACATTATGGCGCTGCTGACAGTCTTTTCCGTGATATTCATCCCGCTAACTTTTATCGTAGGAGTTTATGGAATGAATTTCGACAACATGCCCGAACTGCACACACGGTATGGTTACATTATCGTTTGGGTAGTAATGCTGCTGATTGTAATCGGTATGCTCTGGTATTTTAAAAAGAAAAAGTGGTTCTGATATATAAACAAGAAAAGCTTAACCACTACAGCTTGAATAGCCGATTGGTTAAGCCCTGAATTGTATTTCTTCCTGCAGATAGGTTCTACATCTTGCCGCCGCCACGCATACTTATGTGGTCAATAACAGGGCTGATGTTAAAATATACCCTTTCCACCCCGAAACGATTCTCTCCGACAGAGAGATAATTGACTTTGTTCCCTTTCATAATTTTGTCTTCCCCACCGAAGTTGTATCCCAAAAAGGGCAGTATATCATATTCATGTGCCATTTTAATCACGTAGAACGGGGTCTTGTCCGACATACCATCGCCGGTCCCTATGATAGCATCCTGTACAATTCTTCTCTGACGGGCCACACTTTTATATTCTTCCGTATTGTTCTGCTGCGCATATACCAGAAGTTTAGCGTTCAGCGCACGCAGATTGAATGGATCTTCCTGAAGCAATGCATCAGAGTATTGCAAAATATTTAAATAATCATCTCGGGTAAACGATTTTTTCGATATTATCTCAGCCAGCTTGCTGTTATATTCCGAGGTGTCTGTGGGAACATACCCCGGCTGATACACATAACCGAAATACAGGTGTCTCCCCTCTTCCGGAGTCATTTTAGTTGTCGCCGACTGATATTTTTTCATCAGATTCGGATAGTAGTAGGAAGATGCCGGCTCTTTCACGTTTCTCTCAATCTGCGCAAAATCGGGAGCTTCAAAAAAATCCTGCGACTGTGCCGCGAAGATAACAGACGCGGTAAAAGTGAGTACCAACAGTAGTTTATGCATAGTCTTTTGTATTATTTGTTGCTTAACAAAAGTATTTTCTAATTTTCGTTTAAACAAAAAAATGTTCCTAACAAAGCTTAAAGAGACTGTTTACCTGAAACGGCAACACTCTTGTCTATTTTTGATATCAATCCCTGCAATACATTTCCCGGTCCCAGCTCCACGAATTCTCTTGCCCCGTCGGCAATCATGTTTTGTACCGACTGTGTCCATTTTACGGGTGAGGTGAGCTGAGCGATCAGATTTTTCTTGATGGTAACCGGATCGGTTTCTCCCACGGTAGATACGTTCTGGTATACCGGACAGCCTGGTGCCGATATCACCGTTGCCTCAATTGCCTCCATCAGCTCCACTCTTGCAGGTTCCATAAGCGGAGAGTGAAAAGCTCCGCCTACTTTCAGCGGAAGAGCACGTCTGGCACCGGCCTCTTTCATCAACTCACATGCTTTTTCTATTCCGGTGTTGGATCCTGAGATCACTATCTGCCCCGGACAGTTGTAGTTGGCAGCTACCACCACATCATCTATCGATGCGCATATCTCCTCCACCTTCTCGTCGGCCAGTCCCAGTACAGCGGCCATAGTCGATGGGTTGGCCTCGCAGGCTTTCTGCATTGCCAGTGCTCGTGCATATACCAGCCTAAGGCCGTCCTCAAACGACAAAGCTCCAGCTGCCACTAAAGCGGAGAATTCACCCAGTGAATGTCCGGCGGCCATATCCGGTTTAAACTCGTCTCCCAGACTCTTTGCAAGGATCACCGAGTGAAGGAAGATTGCCGGCTGGGTCACCCTGGTCTGACGAAGGTCCTCTTCCGTTCCCGCAAACATCAGGTCTGTAATCCGGAACCCCAGTACCTCGTTTGCTTTCTCGAAAAGCTTCTTCGCTAAGGGCAATTTATCATATAACTCTTTTCCCATACCCACAAACTGGGCCCCCTGTCCGGGGAATACGTATGCTATTTTCATAATTTTAAATACTTTATTTTCGTTCAGATATTTATAAAGACACAAACGGGCTAAGCCAGGTTATGTTCAATTTTTGCTCTCAATTATGATTGCTGGATGGCGACCTCCGACAGCTGGTTGCTGACCTCCTACCTCCGACAGTTGGTCGTACGTTGGCGAGCACCGGCCTCCGACTGCTATTTATTTTTTTCCCTTATTTCAACCCGACGTATCTTCCCGCTTATTGTTTTAGGAAGCTCATCAACAAACTCAATAACACGCGGATATTTGTAGGGAGCCGTAACATTCTTCACATGTGTCTGAATATCCTTTGCCAGTTCATCACCCGCTTTTGTTTTATACTCCTCCGCCAGCACAATGGTCGCCTTTATGACCTGCCCCCTTATATCATCCGGTACACCTGTTATTGCACATTCAACCACAGCCGGGTGCGTCATTACGGCACTTTCCACCTCGAACGGGCCAATGCGGTAGCCCGAGCTTTTGATCACATCATCGGTACGACCTACGAACCAGTAGTAGCCATCCTCATCGCGCCATGCCATATCGCCCGTGTGGTAGATATTGTTGGCATAAACCTCTCCGGTAAGCTTCTCGTCACGGTAATATCCCATGAACAGTGAAAGAGGATGCTTCCCGTCGGTATGGAAAACTATCTCTCCCTGTTCACCGTCCTCGGCCGGTCGCCCGTCGTGCGTGAGCAGGTCCATATTGTACAGCGGGTTTGGAACACCCATAGATCCCGGTTTCGGCTCCATCCACGGGAAAGTGATAATTGTAGGAGCAGTTTCGGTCTGGCCGAAAGCCTCCATCATCTTTATACCTGTCTGCTTATAGAATGTTTCAAATACTGACGGGTTAAGTGCTTCGCCCGCTGTGGTACAGTATTGCAGCGAAGAGAGGTCGTATTTGCTCAGATCTTCACGGATAAGGAATCGGAATATTGTTGGAGGTGCGCAAAACGACGTCACCTTATAGTCAGATATCATCCGCAGCATATCCTTGGGGATAAAATGGCCTTCAAAGTCGTACACGAAAACGCAGGCCCCCACTATCCACTGTCCGTATAGCTTCCCCCATACCGCTTTGGCCCATCCTGTATCTGCCACGGTGAGGTGAATACTATCCTCGTTAAGATTGTGCCAGTATTTGGCTGTGGTAATGTGTCCGAGAGGGTAGGTAAAATCGTGTATTACCATCTTGGGTTGACCTGTTGTGCCCGATGTGAAGTAGAGTATCATGATATCGTTGTTACTGTTTACCTTTCCCGGCCTCACAAAGGGGGCTGCCTCCTCTACTCCCCGGTGAAAATTGATCCACCCTTCGGGAGTATGTTCGCCCACCATAATACGTTGTTTTACAGTAGGTGATTTTGGCATAGCCAGGTTCACGTGCCCTATAAGGTTATCGTCTTCAGTAGCCACAATCGCTTTAATACTTGCCGCGTTATTGCGATACACTATATCCTTATCGGTAAGCAGATGCGTTGCCGGAATGGCTATTGCCCCAATCTTATGCAGAGCCAGGATGGTTTGCCAGAACTCAATTCTACGTTTGAGTATAAGCATAACCATATCTCCTTTTCCAATGCCGAGCGACTGAAAGAACGACGCTGTTCTGTCAGAGAGCTTCTTTAGCTCACCGAAGTTCAGGTCGCGATGCACTCCTTTGTCATTCGTCCAGCAAAGGGCGCGTTTTTTGGGCTCCGTCACGGCCCATTCATCCACCACATCGTACGCGAAATTGAAGTTTTCGGGTACATCAATTTTGTAATTGTCAATAAAATCCTGATGCGATGTAAAAGTAGTTTTCTTTACAAATTTTTCTAACATGATAACCTATTTATTCACGGGTATAAAATTACCGCGAGAAACTTCACCTGTTTGTTGTCAAGTGCTTTCATGCCATGAGGAAGCGACGAGTCAAAATAGATACTGTCACCTTCTCTGAGAATCAGGTTTTTTCCGTTTATATTCATTATCATGCTCCCCTCAAGGATCATATTGAACTCCTGCCCCGCGTGGATGTTCTGGTAGAAATCGGCCTCCATTGGCTTGGGCTCCACTGTTACCACAAACACCTCCGCCACATTGTTTGTGAATCCTGAGGTAAGCGACTGGTATCTGTAGGCCGATACTCTCTCCACGCTTACACCCTTGTCTTTTCGGGTAATAAAGTATGAATTCATTCGCGGTTCAGTGCCGAACATCAGCGTTGAAAGGTCTACACTGAACTCTCTTTCAATGCGTTGCAGGAAAGAAACGGAAATATCTTTCTCACCCGATTCATACTGCAGATAATCATCTACATCCACTTCCAGCTTGTGTGCCATTTCATCAGGGGTGAAATCGAGTGCATCCCTTAACCCTTTTATCCTTTCGCCTATTTGTTTTAAGTCAGTCTTCATAGCTGTTTTAGTGTTGAGCAAGTAATTATATAAATCAATAACAAATGTACATAAAATTTTATACAAACAAATAAAGGCTTAAAGCCATCACGCCCATCCCCCCAACCATCCCTATGATTGAGAGGTGGTGCTTGCCATATTTCTCGGCGCTGGGCAGCAGCTCATCCAATGAAATAAAGACCATTATGCCTGCAACCATTGAAAGTATTATCGCATCCAGTACAGGGCTCCAGAAAGGCAGAAGAAACAGATAGGCTATAAACGCACCCATCGGCTCTGCCAATCCCGAAGCAAACGAAAGCCAGAATGCTTTTTTCTTGCTCCCGGTGGAGTGATAGATGGGTACTGCCACCGCTATTCCTTCGGGGATATTGTGTATGGCTATGGCTGCCGTAATGGGGATAGCCACCTCCATCGAGGTCAGCGCCGACATAAAAGTAGCAATACCTTCAGGAAAGTTGTGAATGGCAATGGTGATGGCAGTGATAATTCCTGTTTGTTTAAGTCGGTGATTCGATTTCATCTCCTCCACGCCATGCATCTCGTGCGGGTTTCTCGACTCGGGAACCAGAAAGTCTATCAACGCTATTAGCGCTATGCCCCCGAAAAATCCCAAAATCATGTAAAGCGTAGCCGGCTTCTCACCATAAGCTCCCATGAGTGAGTCGAGTGACTTTGGAAGCATCTCCATAAATGATACATAAATCATTACGCCTGCCGACAGTCCCAGCGAGAGGCTCAGAAAATTAGTGTTCGTCCGTTTGGCGACGAAAGCAATAAGGCTGCCGATCCCGGTGGAGAGGCCCGCAAATAGCGTCATTAAAAAAGCAATTGTTACTGTCTGGCTATCCATCAGTTACCTTCTATTATTGATCTCATTATCTCCTCGTGTATTAACCCGTTAGATGCCACTATTTCCTTCCCGAAAACGTAGTTGTCTCCTCCGGAGAAGTCGCTGCATTTACCACCTGCACAATGCAGGATAAATGCCCCTGCTGCCACATCCCATGGCGACAGTCCCGTATGGAAATATGTGTCGCTTATGCCGGCAGCCACGTAACAGATCTCCAGTGCGGCAGATCCTTTTATGCGGAAGCTGCATTTACGGAACTGTCTCATCGCATTCTTCAGCACCTGTTCACCTCTCTCATCCAGGCTATATGGAATTCCGAAACCTATGTATCCGTTCTCCAGTGTTGCCTGGCTACTCACTTTCAGTGGTGTTCCGTTCAATAAAGCCTCTCCCTTCCCCGTTGCGTAATACATCTCATCGGCTACAGGGTCGTACACCACACCCATTATTACCTCTTTCTTTCTCATAAGGGCTATGCTTACCGAATAAGGCTTGTCGCCATGCACATAGTTTGTTGTACCATCAAGCGGATCTATCACCCAGGTGTACTCTTTCTGTTCAAACTCAACCGTATCCTCTTCGGTCAGGAATCCGGCTTCAGGCAACAAAACATTCAACCCCTTCAACCCCTTCACCAGGCGGCTTTCAGCCTCTTTATCGACATAGGTCACATAGTTCCGTGTCCCTTTAAGTTCAATATCTTTTTTCTTTAATGCTGCCTGCTCAGTTTTCAGGAACTCTCCCGTTGCGCTAGCCAGCATTTTCACTTCATTACAAAGATTTTCCAGATTCATATTTTATAGACTTCTTCACATTTCTGCTTTCAAACTTTAAATGCAACGCTTTCAAACTCCAGGACCTATGCTTTCAAACATCAGTGCCAGCGTTACTTTTCCGGGTACATTGAATCCCACCAGCGTGAGTCCCCCTTGAGCCATTTGGCGAACCAGGCATAAATAGCATTATTCCATGCAATACGCTTATCGTAATTGTAGATGGCGTGGTTTTCACCCTCTACCTGAATAAATTCCACCGGTTTTCCCAGCAGTTTCAGTGCCGTATACATCTGTATGCTTTCACCAATGGGGACATTGGTGTCAGCTGTTCCGTGCAATAACAGCAGAGGAGTGTTAATTTTATCGGCATAAAAGAGCGGGCTTTGCTCTACATAGAGCTTGGGATTGTTCCATGGATAGCTTCCCGCGCTTGCTCCTGCGCCGTAGGAATAACCCCAGTATCCTTCTCCCCAGTAGCTGGTGATATTGCTAATCCCCGCGTGCGACACCGATGCGGTGAACAGATCGGTTTTGGTGATAAGATACTGCGTCATGAATCCGCCATACGACGCACCTATATTACCTATCTTTGAGCCATCAACAAAGGGGTGAGCGGCAACGAATGCCTTTACTCCCTCAATTATTTCTTCAGCGGTTTGTTCACCCCAGGCATTCACGTGGCGTGCAGAAAACTCCTGCCCGTAGCCTGTAGTACCGCTCGGCTGCAGAGTGTAAACCACATAATCCTGTGCTGCGTAAACATGTAACGGGTATGTACTTTCAAATGTTCTCGATGTGGGGCTGGTCCCCCCGTAATAGTAAACAATAAGCGGGTATTTTCTGTCCGGGTTAAAGTCGGGCGGCAGGTAATAGCGACCTTCAACCACATCGCCGAAGGAACTTTTAAAACTCCAGTCCTTAACATCACCCAGGTTTAGCTTGCTTAATCTCTCTGAATAGGGATCAGAAATAAGCGTCGACTCCATTGTCTTCAGGTTCAGCAGGTAGCTCCTGTTTGAGTTTGATGTGCTTACACCCGTATATGTTGCCCAAGCTGCATTATCGGCAATATCAAATGAGCGGATCACATCCTCTTTGAGCGGAAGGCGTTCAAATTTTTTTGTTTTATGGGAGTACCTGTACATATTCACCCGGTCACCCTCTTCTACGCGGTAGTATATTAAATCATCCAGCTGATTCCACTCTTGTGCGTTTATGGTGGGATCAAAATTCTTGGTTACCGGGTCCACCCGTTTTGTTGCCAGATCCATGATGAACGACTGTGTATCGTAGCTGTTGGCAATCTGTCCTGGATCGATATTCTGTCCTATACCACCGAATGCTTCTGGAGCCCCGTGGATGAGCAGTTTTTTTCCATCGGGTGAAAACTGTGCCGAATAGGTATATTTCTCATCTTTCCATATAGTATCAACAGCCATTGTCTCTAAGTTCAGCATATACATAGAACTTTTTCTGAACGGGCGCTCGGTGAGGTACTCGTCAGATGTGCTGAAGAGCAGGTATTTCACGTCGTGTGTCACATCGTTGAGCGATGCCGTCTGACGCCCGAAGGTGAGGTGCTGCGTAAGTCCCGTATCAAAGAAGTAGCGATACAGGAAGTAACGGTCGCGATAACTCGACTGCCTGTCGTCTATTCCTATCAGACGCTTCAATCCCCCCGGGTTGCTGATGGTTATTGTTTCTTTCGAAGAAAAAAACATCGATTTCTCATCAGGCGAGATATGAAAATTCTCTTTTGGCAGGTTCTCTGCCACAGTCCGGGTTTCCAGGGTCAGCGGGTCAAGCGTGTAGAGAGCTCTTCCGTTGTTGTTGTCAGTCACGAAGTATAGCAGATCAGATTTAGGCATCCAGCCCAGTTGTGGCCGTCCTCCAGGTTCGGAGAAGATAATCCGTTTCTGTTTCGCATCGTATATTTCGGAGTAGTTACGGTTGTCGCCGCCCGGCAGAGTTTCGCGAAGGCTCAGCAGTACAAACCGGCCGCTTGGCGAAATTGATGAGTTGCTTACACGTTTCCCCTCCAGTATATCTTTAATATTGATCCTTCGTTCATTTACATTATTAAATGTGTAGTTAAGCAGAGAATCTTCTTCACCCTGCTTAAGCTCGATTTTTACGGCGGGATCAAGTTTGTTCCCTGCAGATGTGAGCATTTTAATAACGATGCGGGCGTTGTTTGTAAATCCGTTCAGGTTGGTGTCAACCGATCCAGAATGATGAAGGCTATCGTTCACCTGTGTCTTGGTGGCCCGTTTCACATCGTCTATCCATAATTCCAGCGGGTTGGGCGATGTTATGGTAAGCTTTCCCTTGCCGTAACGGTCGCCCGAAACACAAAGCGATAGCAGCTGAAGTGCCTCCCCATCCTCAGGTTTATCTAAGTGGAAAAATCCGGCACTATCGGGCGTCAACTCTGTGGTAAAACGTTCCTGTTCCGGGAAAGAAACAGAATAGGAGAGGAGCATCTCTTCCGAAAAGGGAGTGTTGTTCAGGTTCACACTATCCAGCAAAACCGGCCTCTGCACGGGGATGGAGCCAAAGGAATATAGTTTTAGCGGCGTTACTGCCTGTTGTGCTGAAAGGTGCATATTGAGCACCCCCAGCACGGTAAAACACCAAAAAAGTTTTTTGTTCATATTAATCAGATCATTAATTTCTAACCATGTCTGTTTTTGATTCTTTTCACTCCCGTCACTGTTGTTTTTTTCTCTCTTTTTTTGTTTCATAATTTTTGAAAAGAGATCAATTACAAGTCCTGATCGTTCCAGACAAAACAGTTTTCAAACATGTCTCCCGGCTCCGGCTTCGAAAGGAAAAGGCCGAAGACCGATGAACCCGATCCGCTCATGGCAGCATATACTGCACCCAGATCGTACAGTTGTTGTTTGATTTTACAAATTTCGGGATATTTTTTGAAAATAGCTGCCTCAAAATCATTTTTCATCCACTCCTTCCAATCTGAAACTGGCCTTTTTACAATTTCTTTAAGCGATACCTCCGGTTGCCTGGGGGTAATCATATCAAAAGCCTCTTTTGTGGAAACCTCAATATCCGGTTTCACTAACAAAACCCTGTAATTACTTAAATCGAGTGCTACCGGCTCCAGAATATTACCCGTGCCAGTGGCAAACATTGGGGTGTTGAGTATAAAAAAGGGACAATCGGCACCAAGCATTTCAGCGAAGCGCAAAAGGTCATTGCCCGAGTAGCCCAGCTCATAGCTGTCGTTCAGCAGTCGTAACATGAAAGCAGCATCCGACGATCCTCCTCCCAATCCTGCTCCGAGAGGGATCTTTTTTAGCAGGTAGATATCAGTACCGGGTATCTCCCTCCCGGCAGAAACCAGCTTAAAAGCCTTTATTACAAGGTTGTCCTCTTCGTTACCAGTGACAGGGATGCCAGTCTGGAAAAATCTGAATTTCCGGCTGAGCTTAGTACTCACACCAACAGGTGTGGGTATAATCTCTAATGCATCCTTTAAGGCAACAGGATAAAAAACGGTTTCGAGATTGTGGTATCCGTCCTGCCTGCGGGAGACAATATGAAGGCCAAGGTTGATTTTCGCGTTAGGAAAACAGATCATCTGACGTTAGTTTTCTGCAAAGATACTGATTTTATTTTTAACTTTTCGGCATTACGAATCTCTCATTTCACAACTAATCACAACTATTCTGCATTGTTCATTTCTCACAACTAACTTTCCTCATTAATCAATACGTACCTCTTACTTCACCTCTCACCTTCTTCAACTCTAAACAAAGAGTAAAATATGTTGACCATATCCGGGGATTCTTTTTAACACAGCATCCTACTACAATACTGCCATTGTCAATTAAGAAGATCGGGAAAACTTATCACCACTTTAGTACCGCATACTACTGCAGTACCTGCTCTTCCCGTGCAACAACAACCCACTAAGTCATCAGTATGCCATACATATATTTAGCCATATTTGCATGAACCTTCTTTGAAACCTCTGAGAATTAACAAAGATTACTTATAATATATTAAAGATCAATATATGTTTTGTTCCGATCGGGAAAAAAGAGATTTTTGTGAAGAACTCACTCATTTAAAGGGTAGATGCTACTAAATGAACAAATACTAAATTTTCAGGAAGATACTAAAAGAGAATGAAAAA
>NZ_DIQL01000047.1:12905-19448 GCF_002427225.1 Proteiniphilum sp. UBA5463
AAAAATTAAACTATTAAAACTCAAATGCAGCACGTACACCAGCCTCTTTAAACCCTGTCTTGTGGAACGCTACAAACAACCCGGCATTGAAGAATCTGTTTCCTATACCATACCCCAGCTCGCTGTATGATTTTATTTGCGGTGTGTAAAGCTGACTAAAGTACACCCTTTCCTTGTCGGCGAAGTCAGATATGAAGTGAATATTCTTAAGTATCAGAAAAGGTGTCTCTAACATTGCATGTGCCTGAATATAAGTATCAGACGCGTTGTACAGGTCCCTGCTAAGCAAATTAAAGCCCCCGCCCAGTCCATCGTCCCAGTTCTCGGGGAAGTTGCTTTTGGAAAAATAGACAAAATCGAGAAAGTACTCAGTTTTTTGGTTAACAAATCGTCCTGCACCAATATGATACTGTAGTGAACTCATCAGCCCGAATGGAATATTATGGCTTATATCCAGTTCAATGCGGTTATATTGAGATGTGCTACCCAGAAAATCCTTTATACTTCTTGAAAACTCAAGTTTAAAGGTCGGATAATCGGAGCGAACATATATCTTCTGCCTCCCCTCATACCTGTAATATTGCTGCGGGGTCCAGCTGATACGTATAAACGGGGCAAATGACTTTCTGTTAACGAACAGATTCTCAATATGCTCGCTCTCCTCGTTAGTAGATCGAAGCACAGCGCGGCTGTTTTTATTTTTACGTATGTGATAATCAATTCCCGTCTGTAAAAGCAGTCCGTTAGTCACCTCCAGGGTGTTGAATATTTTCAGGTAATAATCCCTGTAATAGTTCATGGATATATCTTCAAAAGCTAGTCCGTGGTTTTTCAGGCTATCCTGAATCTGTTCCACAAACAATGAACTGTATGTGGGATTCCCGTTTCCTATAGAAATGGTTGTGCTTCCCAAGTGATAAGGTTCGTAGTTCAGAGTAGTTGTCAGGTCCGTAAAAAACTCCCTGCGTCTGATCATATACCCTGCAAATGCATTTATATTAACTGAACGGCTCTTTTTCAGATCTATGTTGAACGAGAGCTTCTGGCGATAGGTAATACCATCGTTTGTTGTATATCCAAGCATCAGCGGGTTTAGTAATCCCGAGTATCCTATACCGGTTGACATGTACTTGTAATTTGAATTCATCACCATACGTTGTGCTACCTGCTGGGCAATATTGCGGTTTCCATCCAATTCTCCATTTGCCTTTCGCTCCTCTTTCTCCTTCTGCCTCCGGTTATACTCGGCAATCACGTCTCTCTCCATTGCCTGCAAAGGGATGGGCCTTTTTTCATTCCAAAAGAGAGAGTCGCTTCTTACCGGCACCGAATCTAGGCGCACCATATATATATCGCTGATGTTGAGCGATTTCCCTGGCTCTGTGTGTTGACGAAGCTCTATCTCCTTGTAGTCGATCTTTGCCAGATGCCTGCTTGCTAGCACATTGCCAAGGTATGATGAAGTCTGGTATATAGTGAAGCTCACCGGAAGGTAGTTTGTTACCCACTCATCTCCCATTGTTATCTCAAATGAGAAATCGGAGAATATACCCAATCCCTCTCCTCTGAAGAAAATAACTCGCCATGTACCTTTCTCAACGGTAAACGATCCCTTCAGCAATTTTGGATTTTCGTAGATAGGATTGAATTGAATAATGTAGTAGGTTTTATTGTTCTCATTAAATGTACTGTATATGTTATACCTGTAATATTTCGATGTGCTTGTCCTTATAGGCATAAAGAAGCTCTCATCGTTGGTGGTCTCACCATAAATATTAATGTTCAGAAGCTCAAAAGGTATCATATCAATATCCTTTCTTCCAATGAGTGTTCCTGTAACATGTCGAATATCACGCATGTAGTTGTTAGGAAATTCATATCTGAAATCGCTTATAGTTTCAATCAGAGCTTCATCGTTGTAGGGGTCGTGCAAAACAAAATTGGGAATCAGGCGTGTATGTTTATATAGCATGTTTTTTTTCACAGTCTGTACATACGTTCTCGTATAAACCTCAGCCGAGTAGCTGTCAACCAGATAATTGTATTTTTCGGCAGCACTCATTGCCCTGCTCAGTATTGTATCCTCTGGCAAATCGTAATCATTTGCCAAAGCATTGAACATTGAGCTAAAAAGAAAAAAAATAATTATGATATTTTTTTTTTGCATGCACGAAAGTTAGAAATTTCTCGGGTACAATATGATCCGGGCAGACTATGTAGCTATAACTATTAATAAAAGATATTTGATAGATACGCATACAAATTTACATGATTTTTTGTTTTACTGAAAAAAATGACCGGGTGATAAAACTATTTAACACAATTTATTTCAGAATGAACTTTATATTTAAAACTGTAAAAGAAAAAAATATTGTTTTTTTTGTTATTAATTGCAAAAAAACTTTTACATTTGTGTTTTAGAACATAGTTTTATAACATTAATGCAGGGAAAGAAGAAAGATGTGATAAATTTATCCTCTACACTGCCCGACATTTGGAGGATACTTTCTGACGTTGAGCGTGAACAGTTGCGCAGCAATGCCCGGGTCCTACAGTTCCAAAAAAATGATCTCATATATATCGAGGATGAAATACCCAAATTTCTGATGTGCCTTTTTTCGGGCAAGGTTAAGATCTTTAGGAGTGGAGTAGGTGGCAGAAGTCAGATAATCAGAATAATAGGGCCAGTGCAATATTTCGGTTACAGGGCCTATTTCGCCCGTGAGCCATACGTCACTGCCGCTTCGGCTTTCGAAGCTTGCACAGTCTGCATGATTCCTATGGAACTGATTGAGAAGTTTCTCCGCAAGAACGGCAATCTTGCAATGTTTTTCATTCAAATGTTGTCTGTTGATCTGGGTATTGCTGATCAGAGGGTAGTAAACCTCACACAGAAGCATGTACGCGGACGGCTTGCAGAGTCCCTGATTTTCCTTAAAGAGAGTTACGGACTGGAGGAAGATGGTGCCACCATCAATATTTACCTTGCCCGTGAAGATCTGGCAAATCTCTCCAATATGACAACATCTAACGCCATAAGGACACTCTCCAACTTCGTAAATGAACGCATAATAGCTATTGATGGACGTAAAATAAAGATAATTGACGAAGACCGGCTTCGTAAAATAAGCCATATAGGATAATTTTTTTCATTATTTGTGATTTTATTTTTTTGTATTCCGGAACTCCTGTCTACCTTTGCAAAACAATAGACAGGAAAGGAATGATTCGAAAAATAGCAAGGTCTATACTTACATCCTATTACAAACCGGTGGAGAAATTTATTGAGGATCCCTTCGGTACCCAACAAAGAACTCTCGAATATTTACTCGAACACGGCAGGAATACCCTCTACGGGCATGAAAAAAACTTTAATGAAGTATTCAACGATGAGGATTTTCGTGCTAGGGTCCCGCTTATATCATATGAGGAGTTACGCGACTATCTCAGGATGATCATTGTTGACAAAAAGGAAAATGTACTATGGGATACCCCGGTAAAATGGTTCGCCATGTCGTCAGGAACAACCGAGGACAAAAGCAAGTATATCCCTGTCACACGCGAATCGCTGTTCAATGGGAACTACCGTGCCGGCTACCACATGCTTGGATCATATTCGGCACATCACCCCGATACGGCTTTTATCTTGGGTAAAACGCTGGTTATGGGTGGTAGCCGACAAGTGAACCATATTGGCGAAGGTGTTTATACCGGAGATATTTCGGCAATACTGATGAAGAATCTGCCCCGGGCAGTGAAAAGGAGAAGGACTCCAGAGAAAATTGCACTTCTGCCCGACTGGGAGGAGAAACTGCAAAAGCTTGCAGATTATGCTATTCATACCGACATACGTGCTTTGGTTGGAGTACCTTCATGGATGCTGGTACTCCTGAAAAAAATTGTAGATGAGACAGGACTCTCCATTACCACCATATGGCCGAATCTTGAAGTGTTTTTTCATGGGGGTGTTAGCTTTCCCCCTTTCCGGGAACAGTACGAAAAGATCATCCCTTCGGGAACAATGAACTACTGGGAGACCTATAATGCTTCGGAAGGATTCTTCGGCGTTCAGTATTCGCCTGGCTCAGGCGATCTACTTCTTTTACTCGACAATGAGGTCTATTACGAATTTATACCAGCTGGTGAGTGGAACAAGGAAAATCCCGAAATAGTACCCCTTAGCGGTGTGGAAACCGGTAAGCAGTATGCAATGGTGATAAGTACCAGTGGCGGCTTGTGGCGATACAAGTTAGGTGATACCATTCAGTTTACCTCTACCGCACCCCACCTGTTCAGGTTGACCGGTCGCACAACACAGTTTATAAATGCTTTCGGTGAAGAGCTTATTGTAGATAATGCCGACAGGGCTGTAGGCGAGGCATGCCGTCAAACAGGTGCAAAAATCACCGAATATACAGCCGCACCGGTCTATTTTGGCGATAACAGTAACGGCGCACACGAATGGATTGTAGAGTTTGATACCTATCCTTCTGATATGGGCATGTTTGTGGAAGTGCTGGATGAAAGCCTTAAAAAGCTCAATTCCGATTATGAAGCCAAGCGCTCCTATAATCTTTCATTAGGCCTCCCAGTAGTAAGGCCGGTTGAAAAAGGCGCTTTCTACAGCTGGATGAAACAAAGAGAGAGAGCAGGAGGCCAGAATAAGGTGCCAAGACTATCTAACGACCGTAAATATGTCGAAAGCATATTGAATTTTGTTGCATCCAATTCCTAAAATTGAATAAAATCGGTCATCCCTTGCCTATTAATGAGAAAGATTCAGTAAATTTGCGGTCTAAAACCGACTTGTAACGAGATGAGAATAAAATCTGTATATTTTTTACTGCTTGCCTTGGTGCTGAGTTCCTGCAATGAGTACAATAAAATTTTGAAAAGTACCGACAGAAACCTGAAGTACACTTATGCGAAAAAATACTTCGAAGAGGGTAAATACAGTCGGTCAATCACACTACTTGAAGAGCTTGTAGCCTTCATGAAAGGTACGTCAGAGGCCGAGGAGTCATTGTATCTGTTGGCTCAGAGCCATTATAATTCAAGAGATTATATTTCATCTACGCAGGTGTTTACAACCTATTACACTACTTATCCCAACGGTACTTATGCCGAGCCTGCCATGTTTTACTCAGCCTATGGCATGTATCTCGATTCGCCTGATGCCCGTTTGGATCAGACAAAAACATATACGGCTATTGCTGAGTTTCAAAAATATATTGAACGTTATCCACAGACTGAACGTTCCGAACAGGCAAAGGGCTATCTGTTCGAGCTTCAGGAGAAGCTGGCCTATAAAGAGCTTATGTCGGCCAGGCTATACCTGAATCTCGGCAACTATATGGGTAATAATTACGAGTCTGCAGTTATTACTGCACGCGAGGCAATGAAGATCTACCCCTATTCAAAATATCTGGAGGAGTATCAGATCACCATCCTTAGGGCCCGTTACGAGTATGCTCAGCGCAGTACACTTAAAACGCAGCCTGAACGTTACCGTATGGTTGTTGATGAGTTTTTCAACTATACAAACACATTCCCGGAAGGGAAGTACACCAAAGAGGCGGAAGAGTATTACCGCGAAGCTCAAAAAAAGATTGAAGTGCTGCCCACAACATGATATTCATGTGAGTATCCTTCTTCAGGCCACCACTCCCTGTTCACAGGCACTCACGTCAACAGAAAACAATTAATATACATAATAATAATGGACTATAGAAAAATTGCTGCAAGCTCAAATACGGAAACCCGCGATGTGATGAAACTCGCTGAAACCGTAGGAAACGTATATGAAATGGTTATGATCATCAGTAAGAGGGCTAATCAGCTCTCTATTGAGATGAAGCAGGACCTTGATGCAAAACTGCAGGAATTTGCTTCATATACCGATAATCTGGAAGAAGTATTTGAAAATCATGAGCAGATAGAGATTTCGCGTTTCTATGAAAAGCTTCCAAAACCCTCACTGCTTGCCATTGAGGAGTGGAATGAAAACGAGATCTATTATCGCAACCCTGCTAAGGAAAAAGAAATGTTCGGATAATATGCTGCAACGGATACAAACGGTTTTTTTACTTCTGGCTTCTGCCGCCATGCTTGTCGCTACTGTTACACCTCTTGCCATTTTTATGTATAATGGTGACAGCGTTGTATTTGAAGCGATGGGAATCTACGTTAACGGCGAAATCAACGACTCTACCTGGGGCCTGTTCGCTATTGGTACTATCAGCGCGGTGCTGGCACTGATAACTGTCTTCCTCTACAGGCACAGAATTTTGCAAATACGCATATCCATCTTCAATATTGTAATGATGGTAGGTTTTTACCTCTATTCCGGTTTTATCATCTTTAAACTGTATCCCTTCGAGAGCTTACAGTTTCAAAAAATAGGAGTGGGTATCATCATGCCTGTCATAGCAATTATCTTCACTATCCTTGCCATTCGCAAGATAGGTGCTGATGAAACCCTAATCCGCTCACTTAACAGACTAAGAAAATAGTGTTCACTGACAATACGCTATTTTTTCAAGG
>NZ_DIQL01000047.1:19596-25615 GCF_002427225.1 Proteiniphilum sp. UBA5463
CCTTTTTTCAATTCTACCTTTTCCAAATTTTCATTTGAAAACTGTCGGAAAATTAAACCTCTTTTGAGGAAAAATGTTTAATAGGTGGCAGCGGTAAGCTATGAAGAGATCGAAACAGCAAACATCTTTTGATGAAAACTGTTTAATTAAGTAGCAGTCATCTGATTAATTATTTCAGTTTTTTTTATACTTTTGTTCACTGATTGAGGTTTAAAAATGTATTCAACAGGGAAAAATCATATTATAAGCAACAACTATGGAAAAAGTTAATTCATACAGAGTAGCAAAATTCTCATTTGCTCTGTTTTTAATGATGCTATTACTCGCATCGTGCAGCAGCGTTCCATTTACTGGTAGAAGACAATTGCAACTGGTATCAAATCAGGAAGTTATTGCTTTAAGCTTGCAGCAGTATCAGGATTTTATGCGTACTGCTCCCGTGGAGAGGGGCAGCGACGAAGCCAAGATGGTAACGCGCATTGGCAGTCGTATAGCCAGCGCAGTAGAGACATTCTATACCAATAAAGGTTATAAATCTGAACTTGAGAATTTTTCTTGGGAATTTAACCTTGTCAAGGATAATAGCGTAAATGCTTTTGCTATGCCCGGTGGTAAAGTGGTTATTTTTACCGGCCTGCTGCCTGTAACTCAGACAGAAGATGCACTGGCAGTGGTTATAGGGCACGAGATAGCACATGTGCTTGCCCGTCATTCCAACGAGAGGCTCAGTCAACAAGTGGCTCTGCATTACGGAGGCAGTATTGCCGGTGGACTTCTTGGTAACTCGCAGGCCACCAAACAACTAGGCAACACAGTATTCGGGCTTGGTGCTCAGTTTGGCGTTATGATGCCCTACGCCCGCAAGCAGGAGTATGAAGCTGATGAGATAGGGCTAATTATCATGGCTATGGCAGGCTATAACCCACAGATCGCAGTACCTTTCTGGACAAGAATGGCACAAAGTTCAGGGGGTGCAAATGTTCCCGAGTTCCTTAGCACTCACCCAACAGACAGTAAGCGCATTGCAAACATTGAGATGATTATGCCAAATGTGATGCAATACTACAAAGGCTCCGGAGTGCAAAATACCACTACCGCACCTGTCAAAACCAAAACCACCGTGCCTGTAGAACCCCGTAAAGAAGCAACATCAAAGGATTGGACCTTCTGAAAAAGACAGAAATATCTTCATAATAAATATCCTGAAACAGGAGTTGGCTGATGATACGAAATTAATGCCACATCAACAATTCCTGTTTTTTTCTATTTTGAAATTATCCCTAAATTCTATATCTTTGAGCAATTTTTCAAACAAAAACAAGGCCATAATAAGAACGGTTTTTCGATTGCCGGCAACCAAGCCTGCCACTTGAAATTTCGTTTATTAAATTGATATATGTCTCCTAAATTACCTGACAACAACGATATTACTGACAACAACGAGTATGATGATGTGGAGGAGATCACTTTCTCTTCCAAAACCCCATCCGGCTCCAAAGTACCTGTGAGGTTGGGCGACGAGAGTACGCTCAACCTTTCGAAGATGTATCAGAACTGGTTTCTCGACTACGCTTCATACGTAATTCTGGAGAGGGCTGTACCTCATATTTCCGATGGTCTTAAGCCTGTTCAGCGGCGCATTCTTCATTCTATGAAACGGATGGACGACGGGCGATACAATAAGGTGGCCAACATCATCGGAAACACCATGCAGTTCCACCCGCACGGCGATGCTTCAATAGGTGATGCCCTGGTACAGATTGGACAGAAAGAGCTGTTAGTTGATTGTCAGGGAAACTGGGGAAACATCCTCACCGGCGACGGTGCTGCTGCACCTCGTTATATCGAGGCAAGGCTGACTAAGTTTGCTCTGGAGGTACTGTTCAATCCCAAGACCACAGAGTGGAAAACCTCATACGATGGCCGTAACAAGGAGCCTGTAACACTGCCTGCAAAATTTCCGTTGCTGTTAGCACAGGGAGCCGAAGGTATTGCAGTGGGCCTCTCTTCAAAAATTTTGCCTCACAACTTCAACGAACTGTGCAGCGCTGCTGTTTCATACCTCCGCGGCGAAGAGTTTAAGCTCTATCCCGATTTTCAGACAGGCGGATTCATCGATGTGGAGAGATATAACGACGGTGAACGAGGCGGATCGGTTAAGGTCAGGACAACCATCACAAAGTTAGACAACAGAACCCTTGTCATAAAAGATATACCTTATGGAAAGAATACTGCCGCTCTGGTAGACTCCATCCTAAAGGCCAACGATAAAGGGAAAATAAAGATCAGGAAGGTAGATGATATCACAGCTGAAAATGTTGAGATACATGTTCAGCTCGCACCCGGTGTCTCTTCCGACAAAACCATTGACGCACTTTACGCTTTCACCGACTGTGAGATAAGTATCTCTCCCAACTGCTGCGTTATCAGCGACGATAAACCTCATTTTCTCACTGTAAGCGATGTCCTGCGGGCATCTGTCGACAGGACAAAAGAACTGCTTCGCCTGGAACTTGAGATTGATAAAAACGAAAAGCAAGAAGCACTTCTGTTCTCTTCGTTAGAGAAAATATTTATCGAAGAGCGTATCTACAAGGATAAGGAATTTGAGAATGCCAAAAATATGGATGCCGCGGTAATGCATGTAGATAATCGGCTTGAGCCGTACAAGTCTTCATTCATTCGCGAGATCAACCGTGATGATATCCTCAGGCTCATGGAGATCAAGATGGCACGTATCCTGAGATTCAATTCCGACAAGGCCGATGAGTTGATAGCAAAACTGCTTGATGATATCGATGAGATAAACCATAACCTCGATAAACTGGTCGATTATACAATCTCCTGGTATCTCAGACTCAAGGAACGCTACGGCAAAAACTATCCCCGAAAGACCGTTATTCGCAGTTTCGAAAGTATCGAGGCTGTGAAGGTAGCTGTAGCCAACGAGAAACTCTATATTAACCGCGAAGAGGGATTCATCGGCACCGGAATGAAGAAAGATGAATTTATTTGCAACTGTTCCGATATCGATGATATCATTGTCTTCTTCAAGGATGGAAAATATAAGGTGGTAAAAGTAAGCGAAAAGATGTTCGTAGGTAAAGGCATCCTCTATGCGGGAGTTTTCAAGAAGAACGATAAACGCACTATCTACAACGTTGTTTACCGTGATGGGAAAATATCACCTCATTACATCAAACGTTTTGCAATTACCGGCGTTACGCGCGACAAGGAGTACGATCTTACTAAAGGAAAAGCTGGATCCCGCATCGCCTATTTCAGTGTAAACCCCAATGGTGAGGCCGAAACAATCAAGGTAACCCTTAAACCAAAGCCGCGTTTGCGTATCCTGCAGTTTGAGAAAGATTTCAGTGAAATAGATATCAAGGGAAAACAGGCAATGGGGAATATCCTCACCAAGGCCGAGGTTCACCGCATTCAGTTGAAACACAAGGGCGTCTCAACCCTGGGAGGTCGTGAAGTATGGTACGACCCCGATGTGTTCAGGCTCAACTACGAGGGCAGCGGCAAGTTTCTTGGCGAGTTTCAGGGCGATGACATGATACTGGTAATTGAAAAGAATGGCGATTTCCATATCTGCAATTTTGATCTCAGCAATCATTTCCCGTCCAACCTTTATCATATTGAGAAGTTCGATGAGGGCAAAGTGTGGTCTGCGGCACTGTTCGATGCCGATCAGGGATATGCTTACCTCAAGCGTTTCACCTTCGAAGCATCTGAAAAACCGCTCAATTTTCTAGGAGAAAACCCAGAATCGAAATTATTTTTACTCACAGATGTTGTTTATCCGCGGGTAAAAGCTATCTTTGGCGGTAACGACGATTTCCGTGAGCCCATAGAGATAGATGTCGATGAGTTTATCGGGGTCAAAAGTTACAGGGCAAAAGGTAAACGCATCTCCAACTTCGAGGTTGAGAGTGTGGAAGAGCTTGAACCTTTACGTTTTCCAGAGTCCGAAAATGAGCGACAGGTATCTATGAAGGTCGAGATTGATGACGAGAACGGCGACAGCGATATCTCAAATATCGATCTTATCGATGAAATCACGGGACAGATGAAGTTGTTCGACTAACAGAGTAGAAACTGAATCCGGAGTGTAATATATTATCCGGTTTTAAATATGCTATCCAATGAAAATAGTACCGCTACTGGTAAGCCTATGTTTTTTTTATTTCTGTGCGCTGTTTTCTCAGGATAATAGCACTTTTACACCGCTCAAAACGGTAAATGAATCTACCCTTTTTGGCGTTGGAAAGACTTTTCTTGACGATACTTACCTGTCTCCTCTCACATACAACGGTTTAAGTATGACACTTTTGCACGACCGCATCAGAGCAACGCGCCATTTCAATGGAAGCATGCTTCTTCAGCAACAGTTCAGCATACAGGTAGCAATCACCAAAAACCCAACAGCTTCAGCTTCTGAGTACTACGGCAATCTCGATTACATTTTAAGCGGTTATTATCCTGTTGCCCGATCATCACGTTTCCTTCTCTATGGCGGCGGGGGAGGGGAGGCATCGCTTGGAGGCATCTACAACGAAAGGAATACCAACAATCCCGGTTCCCTTAAAACATCCCTAAACCTTAACCTCTCAGCTATGGCTGTGTACAACTGGCAAAACATCACTTTTCGCTGGCAACTTTCCACACCCTTCCTGGGCATATTTTTTTCTCCCGAGTACGGGCACTCATATTACGAAATATTCACTCTTGGCAACAACAAGGGAACCGTCCATCTAGGCTCATTCCATAACCGCTGGTCGCTTCGGAACTACTTCACTGTTGATATCCCAATGGGTAACATAACCCTGCGTACAGGCTATCTTGGAGATTACTGCCGGACTAATGTCAATTTGCTGGATACAAAGATTATATCTCATCAGTTCTTGATAGGTATGAAAGTGGAGTCGCTCAATTTCGGAGGTAAAAAAGCTAGGAATAATAAACATATTGAGAGTGTTTTCTAGCACTCATACACACTATAGTTCAATCAGAGTCACATGCAATATAATTTTGATGAGGTTATTGACAGAAGCAGCACCGACAGTGTTAAGCTTGAAAAGATGAAGGCCATTTTCGGTCGCGACGATCTTATACCGTTATGGGTAGCCGATATGGACTTCAGGTCGCCCCCGGCAATAACAAATGCACTTATAAAGAGGGTTGAGCATGGCATCTTTGGTTATACCCTCCCTTCCGATGCCTATACAGCATCCATTGTCAGTTGGCTGTCAAGACGCCATGACTGGAGGGTCGCGGAAGAAGATATCAACTTCATACCCGGAGTGGTAAAAGGTTTTGCCTTCGCCATCGATGAATTCACTTCTAAGGGAGATAAGATTATTATACAACCGCCTGTATATCATCCCTTCCGACTGGTGACGCAGGCGCTTGAAAGAGAGGTGGTTAATAACCCCCTTATACTTGACGATGGCGGTTATAGGATGGATTTCGACGGGCTCCGGAAGATTGTTTCAGAAAACAGCTGTAAGATGTTTATCCTGTGCAATCCCCATAACCCGGGCGGCAGAGTGTGGACACCCGATGAGCTCTATGAGCTTTCTGAGTTATGTTACAGCAACAATATACTGGTTGTTTCAGACGAGATACATTCCGATATGGCACTACCCGGATATCGTCACACCCCCTTCGCCACCGTTTCAGACATGGCTGCAGACAATAGCATCACATTGATGGCACCCAGCAAAACATTCAACATAGCAGGCATAGTAAGCTCCTTCGCTGTAATTACCAACAAGACGATACGCCAGAGATACCTTGCCTATCTCCAACCGCGTGAGCTGCATCAGGGAACTCTGTTTGCCTATACTGCTACCCGTGTAGCATATGATGAGTGCGAGGACTGGCTCGATCAGATGATCAGATATGTGCAGGGTAATGTCAATTTCGTAATCAGTTATTTAAGTGAATTTATTCCACAGATAAAAGTTATAAAGCCGGAAGCTTCATTTTTAGTGTGGCTCGACTGCCG
>NZ_DIQL01000047.1:25791-60245 GCF_002427225.1 Proteiniphilum sp. UBA5463
CTGGCGCTAAACGACGGATCCATTTTCGGCCCGGGAGGGGAGGGTTTTATGCGTCTCAATGTAGGCACATCAAGGAAGGTCCTCGAAAGAGCTCTTAATAATTTAAAAAATGCGCTCACGCTATAAACATCAAAAAACTTACAGTTGTTACCAGATAGTATTTTACAATACTTCGGTATTTTTTTTAAATAGTTCTTATAATTCACTGAATATCAATAGAGTATGACACTCCTTGAGGATCTGACATAAATCGTTGACTGTCAGTATTATAAATGAAGTTTTAACGAAGCATTAATTTTAATTACAATTCAAAAAATATTTAAATGAAAATTTCAGAAAATAAATACGTTACCCTCACCTACGATCTGAATGTGGGTGATGGAGATGAGCGTGAACTGATGGAACAGGCTACCGTTGAGCAGCCTCTTGAATTCATCTTCGGGACCAACTCAATGCTCGAAGCATTCGAACGCGGTATTGAAGGCCTTTCCGAGGGTGATTCATTCTCCTTTAAGCTGAGGCCTGAAGAGGCATATGGAGACTATGACGATGCTAAAGTGGTTGAGCTGTCCAAAAACATCTTCGAGATAAACGGCAAGATAGATGATGAGGTAATCTTCGAAGGCAATTCGGTACCGATGATGGATTCATCAGGCAACAGGCTTATGGGCTCTGTGGTATCCATTGGTGACGATGCTGTGGTTATGGATTTCAATCACCCGCTTGCTGGAGAGACCATGCATTTCGACGGCATGGTGAGAAATGTTCGCGAAGCCTCTGCCGAAGAGATCGCGGCTCTTTTCTCGGGAGGCTGCGGCGGTTGCGGTTGCGGTTGCGGTGAAGACGACGGTAACTGCGGCTCTGGCAGTTGTGGTGAAGACGACGGCAACTGCAGCTCTGGCGGTTGCGGCAACTGCTGAAAACCGTTTTTAAACGCAGTCTGTTATACTGCGAAATTAATCATTCCCGATTTCACAGTCCGGAAACGGGACAAATATGTATAGTTCTCAATGTTATCTGCACTCAATATTTCATTGCCTATAGCCAACCCTACGGTTCAGTTTCTTATTTTGTTCGTCATAGTACTGTTCGCACCCATACTTTTCAACAAGATCAGGATACCTTCGCTTATAGGGCTCATTATTGCCGGTGCTGTAATCGGTCCTTATGGAATAGGACTTATGCTGCGTGACAGCAACATGATAATGCTGGGTAATGCCGGACTGCTCTATATCATGTTCCTTGCAGGCATCGAGATTGATGCAGCAGAGTTTAGGAAAAACAGCTCAAAGAGCCTTGTGTTCGGATTACTAACCTTCTCCATCCCAATGCTCATAGGAACTTTTGCAGGCATCTATCTGCTTAATATGCAGCTCATCTCTGCCATTCTCCTGGCAAGTATGTTCGCCTCCCACACGCTTGTGGCATACCCCATTATAAGTAAACTTGGAGCAGGCAAGAACAGGGCTGTAACTGTCGCCATAGGGGGTACGATGATTACCGATACCCTTGCGCTATTAGTGCTGGCTGTTATTGTTGCTATGAACCGCGGAGAGGTGACACCTGCATTTTGGACAAAGATGACAATATCAATGACGGTTTTCGTGCTGATTGTCATCTTCCTTTTTCCTTTTATAGGAAGGTTGTTCTTCAAGAAGTTTCAGGATAGCACTTCTCAGTTTATCTTCGTCATGACCATAATATTCATGGGGGGTTTCCTCGCCGAACTGGCGGGAATCGAGGCTATTATAGGCGCTTTTCTTGCCGGGCTTTCCATGAACAGGCTTGTGCCAAACGTCTCCTCTCTGATGAACAGGATAGATTTTGTGGGTAACGCCATCTTTATCCCCATCTTTCTTATCAGCGTAGGTATGCTTATCGACTACCACGCTTTCGTCTCGGGGTGGGAGACCGTTAAAGTGGCTGTCATAATGACTGCAGTAGCAATGCTGGCTAAATACCTGGCAGCGCTTATTACACAGAAATTATTTGGCTATTCCAATGCCGAGAGAATGCTCATCTTTGGCCTCAGCAACGCACAGGCAGCCGCCACTCTTGCGGCTGTAATGGTCGGGCATCGTGTGGGACTGCTCGATGATAGTATCCTCAACGGAACCATTGTCATGATCCTGGTCACCTGTACCGTAGCTTCGTTCCGTGCACAGAAGGGTGCGGTGGAAGTAAGCTTCTCCGAAGGGATGGAAAATGAGAATGAGGCCAACCGCGAGGAGAGGATACTTATCCCGGTCGCCAACAAAGACACTCTCAAAGATCTTATCGATCTGAGCCTTGTGCTCAAATCGAAAACCAACACTCGGAACCTCTATGCCCTTAACATTATTAAAAGTTCCGAGACCACCCTTCATGTCGAAAAAGAATCACACAAGCTGCTGGAGGAGGCTGTAAAGCTTGGCGCAGGAGCCGAAACGGTGATTCAGCCCCTGCGCCGTTACGATATGAACATCCTTAACGGAATTCTGGGCGTGGTTAAAAAATACGCCATAACCGATATTGTGATGGGCCTTCATCAGGAACAGGAGATATCTAAGTCTTTCCTGGGTAACCTTGTCGAAGGTGTACTCAACAAGTGTCAGTCCACCCTTTTTGTTTATAAAGCTCTACAGCCCCTTTCCACTGTCAGAAGACGGCTGGTAATAATTCCGCCTGACGCCGACAAGGAGATTGGTTTCCCTCTCTGGCTATCAAAGATATGGAATTTGGGGCGTAACTCGGGTGCCAGATTCACATTCTATGGCAACAGCGATATACTTGAAATTCTAAGATATGTACACAAGGTGCATCCTATTAATGCCGACTTTAGTGAGTTCAGCGATTGGCGCAATTTTCTGAGTCTCACCAGTGAGGTTGGAAAGGATGAAGGGCTGGTAATAGTTATGAGTCGCTTGCGGAAGGTATCGTACGATTATACCATGCGGAATATTCCCGATTATATCAACAAGAATTTCAAGAACTGCAACTTCATACTGCTCTACCCGGTGCAGTCGGCGTCTGTTGAAGATTATCACAACGACATGGCCAACGCCTCAATCATGAACTCAATACAGAGCTTGGGGGGATTCGGCGAAACCATTCTTTCCTCCCTGAGAGAGAAGCAAAACCGGGATAAGGAGAGGGAGAAAACGCGTGAGCAGGGGCAGGTATGGGAGAAAGATCCCGGGCATAAGCACGAGAATGAACGTGAAAAAGGGCAGGGGCAGGAGACAGGGCTGGAACAGGAGCGTGAAAGCGTAGAGGTGGTTGAGTAATTATGATTAGTTACATACATCATAAAAAATAATGATATGAACACATTCGGAACAATATACAGGTTAACATCGTTTGGCGAATCGCACGGTCCCGCCGTAGGAGGTGTGATAGACGGTTGTCCGCCGGGACTGGAGCTGGATATGGATTTTATACAGTCAGAGCTCGACAGAAGGCGGCCGGGACAGTCGCGTATAACCACTCCCCGCAAGGAGCCCGACAGGGTTGAATTTCTTTCAGGAGTATTCAACAACATAACCACAGGGGCACCCATCGGGTTCATCGTGCGTAACGAAAACCAGCAGTCGTCAGACTACGATAATATTAAAGATGCTTTTCGCCCGTCGCACGCCGATTTTACCTACCAGCAGAAATATGGTATTCGCGACTACCGTGGCGGAGGTCGTTCCTCAGCCCGGGAGACTGTCGCCCGCATCGTTGCTGGTGCCGTAGCCAGGCTCTGGCTCAGGCAGTATGATATCGGTATTATTGCTTATTCCTCACAGGTGGGAGATATCGCTCTTGAGAACGACTATACCAAATACGACCTCACTCGTGTTGAAGATAATATGATGCGTTGTCCCGATCAGTCAAAAGCTGAAGAGATGATCAGGCTCATTCAGGAGGTACGAAACCAGGGCGATACCATAGGTGGTATAATCACCTGCGTAGTCAGAGGTACACCTGCCGGCTTGGGCGAACCGGTTTTCGGTAAGCTTCATGCCATGCTCGGATCGGCAATGCTAAGCATTAACGCTGTCAAGGGATTCGAATATGGCACCGGGTTCAATGTTTCCCGTCGCGGTTCCGAAGTGAATGATGTATTCTTCAACGACAACGGCAAAATAAATACCCGTACCAACCACTCGGGTGGCATCCAGGCGGGTATCTCCAACGGGCAAGATATCTACTTTCGTGTCGCCTTCAAACCGGTATCCACTATCCTGAGAGAGCAGGAGACAGTTGATATTCATGGGCACGACACCATTATCAAAGCCCGCGGAAGGCACGATCCATGTGTATTGCCACGTGCCGTCCCCATTGTTGAAGCCATGGCAGCGATAACCATAATGGATGCTTTTCTGCTTGCCAAAGCCGGTAAACCACTATAATAATTCCGCCTGTTTTGCTAACTTGGCTCAACCCTTTTTTAAACTTTTTCCAGAAGAAACCATCAAAGCAGTAATAAAAGAAGAAAAAGAAATCCTAAAACTTAGAATTATGAAAAAGATAATAACTGCTTTAGCTATAATGATGATATCTGTAACTCTGATGGCACAGGCAGACTTCAGGCAGTTTGCAGTAGATATAAGAAGCTACTCCAACTCATATAGCAACAACCAGATAGTTGCACTTTATGAGTATCACTATGGTGTGCCCCGTAACACTCTGATAGAGCTTTACGGCAGCTTCGGGAACAACTGGGGCAACGTGTTGCTGGGACTTGAGTTCAGTAGCTTTTTAGGAGTACCGGTAAGGGATATCGTAAGTCATTATCACCGCTATCCGCAAGGTAACGGATGGGGTGTATTGGCACAGAGTTACGGCATAAAGCCCGGTTCTGCCGGTTTTCACCGGATGAAAAACATGATGAGAGATAAAAACCGCTACTGGAGAAATATCTTCTACGACTATGGACGACATCGCGATCCGGTTATCGCCCGGCGTAGCGGTGTTATTTTCGACAACGGAGTGGTAATATACGGTCCTGTTTCTCACAAGGAGGTGAAAAAGATAAATAAGCAGATTGAAAAACGGAACAAGGAGATCTACAAACAGGAGAAGAAAGAAATGAAGGAGTGGGAAAAAAGGGATAAAAAAATCAGGAAACAGAATGAAAAGTGGCGCAAGGAGGACGAAAAGCGAATAAAGAAAATGAATAAATGGTAACAAAATGGTGACGAAATGACAAGCCGGTAATCAATGAAGACGATCTGTATAACCCTCGCAATAATTTTGTCTGCCGGAGCAGTCTCAGCACAGCCGAAGGCCTTTTATACACCTGAGGATGTGAAAATATTTCATGAATACATCTCATATATCGCTCCCTGGCAGACACAGCCTACCGGTAAGTTGCTGGAAAAGACAGCTGCTTTCTTTCTCGATAAACCTTATGCTGCCCATACATTGGAAATAAACGATGAAGAGGTACTGGTGGCCAATCTGCGCCTATTCGACTGCACCACCTATGTTGAGACAGTTATTGCGCTAACCCGTGCCGTCCGTTCCGGATACCCCGCTTTCGATACATTCCTTAACGAGTTGCAGCGTATTCGTTACAGAGAGGGAAAAGTGGAGGGGTATCCCTCGCGTTTGCATTACGCAACAGACTGGTTATACCACAACGAAACAAAGGGAATACTTAAGAATATCTCCGCGGAGCTGGGTGGTGTACGCTTGGAGAAAACCATCAATTTCATGACCTCAAACCGTGAGTCATACCGTCAGTTGAAGTCCAATGACACTATGCTCACAGAGATGGCGGCAATAGAAAAAGATATCAGTGACAGGGGGGGATTCAATTATCTTCCAAAAGCAAATATCGCCATCACGGCACCATTAATCCCCCATATGTCGGTTATAGCTTTTACTACCTCTATAAACGGCCTTGATGTAACCCACACGGGCTTCGCCTATCAGGAAGAAGAGAGACTTACCTTTATTCATGCCTCCTCGGCACAAAAAAAAGTAGTTATAGACACTAAAACGCTCAGTGACTACTGTGCTTCACAAGCGGTATGTACCGGAATTATCATCGCAAATGTAGAGTAACCCTGAATTCAGGTAACGGCCATTGTTTACTCAAAGTCCTCATTACCGCCCTGCTTCTTCTCTTTGCGATCCTTTATAAACCACTTGTCCATCTTTTTAAAAGAGAGATTTATCAAAATCACCATTGCCGTGGAGACCGCCAGCTCCCAGTACATCCCGAACCCGGCAAGGCAGCCCAGTGCAGCGCTGCACCAGACTGTAGCGGCAGTGGTCAGCCCCCGCACATTCGTGCCCCTATGCAGGATTACCCCGGCACCAAGAAATCCTATTCCGGTCACTATTTGTCCCACTATACGCGTTGGATCGCCATCCGAACCCTCAATCACCCGACCGGCAATAAGCACATAAATACATGCACCCACTGCCACAAGTGTGTTTGTCCTTAGGCCTGCGCTTTTATTGCTCGTCTCCCGTTCCAGGCCTACAGCACCCCCGGCAATGGTCGCCATTAACAGGCGTACAACAAACATCAGTGTAAACATTTTAAATATCAAATTATAAGATACTTAAAGGTAGAATATGGCATAACTCAATAAAGAAACCGAACAGGAGATACTCGACAATCTGAAAGCTCAAAGGCGGAGCATGGAATACCTCAATCTAAGCTTTAAGAGTATTGATTTTTCAGCTTCTCCTTTATCTCTTTTGCAGGAGGTACATTAGCGGGCAAAGGCTTAAGCGCCGACTGGTACATATCCCGGTCCTTCAGCACCTCCACAGCTTTTTCGAACACCTTATCTCTTGAAAGCTGGTGGAGAAGTACCCCCTTCTTATAGTAATAACGCTGCACTATTTCCGATTCGATCATCGATTTTATATCACCCTTAAAAAGCTCCAGGTCGTTGTCCAGGTTAGGGTGCAACTTAGCCTCCAGCGCCTTGAACTCATCAGACGCTACATTCAGATAACCTTCGAACTCCATCACACTCTTCAGTTGTTTCAGCGACTGTTCACTTATCTTATCGTACTCGAAATTCCTGGACTTCACGAACTGTTTAAACGACTCATAGTCCGTATCAGATATTCTAAACTGTTCGGGTGGAGCAATCTCCTTGTTTTTCTGAACCCATTCTGTTACATAGTCGAAAATAATGTTCTGTGTCATCAGGTAATAGGCAATGGTCCCCCCCGACTCCTGAGGTAGAGTAATGTCAGGCGTTATACCGCCCCCGTCACGCACGTGGCGGCCGCTCCTTGTCTTAAACACGTTAGTCAGTGAATCGGGCACCCTTGCCACACTGCCATCCGGGTTACGGTGCGAGTAATCCAGAGCCTGAATGCATCGTCCGCTTGGTATGTAATACTTCGATGTGGTGATTTTAATGTTTCCGCCATAGGGAAGGTCTCGCGGGGTCTGCACCAGCCCTTTTCCAAAAGAACGATTACCCACTACAACAGCTCTGTCCAGGTCTTGTAATCCCCCTGCCACAATCTCCGATGCTGAAGCCGATCCCGTGTCTATAAGCACCACAATGGGTATAATCTCATCCAGCGACTGATTCTGTGTATAATATACTCTGTCCCATTGTTTCACTTTGCCTTTCGTCGCTACAATCTCTTCACCTTTCGGCACAAACAGGTTTACCACGTTCACTGCCTCATCAAGTATGCCACCCCCGTTTCCGCGGAGATCCATGATAAGCGATTTGGCCCCCTTGTTCTTCAGATCGGTAACCGTCTCCTTTACACGTTCTGAACTTTTAGTTGTGAAGCTGCCGAAATGAAAGTACCCTATACTGTCATTCATCACTCCTGCGTAAGTAACAGGATCCATCTCAATCTTTTCGCGAAAGATGGTCAATGTTCGTTCACTCTTCTCACCCGGGCGCTTGATCTTCAGCTTCAAGGTAGTTCCGGGTGTGCCTTTTAACCTTTCGCTCACCTCTTTTACATTGGCTTTGCGCATATCATCACCATCAATCTCCAGGATAGCATCGCCCGCTTTAAGTCCCGCTTTATCTGCCGGGAGCCCTTCGTAGGGTTCATTGATAACCACTTGTCCGTTGTTATATGATATAATGGCACCTATACCGGCATATTCTCCCGTGGTAAGAAACTTCAGGTCCCCCATGCTCTCTTCAGGATAGTACTCGGTATATGGATCAAGCCTGGCAAGCATATTCACTATAGTGCCCTGTATCAGTTTGTCAACCTCAATGCTGTCAACGTAGAACATGTCCAGCTCCCGCAGCACAGAATTGAAAATATCAATGTTTTTGTTGATATCGAAGTAGCGCCGGTTTTTATCATCTGCCTGATTTTGTGCTGAAGTGTGCATCACTGTAAGAGCAAGCAGCACAAAAAGAATACTTTTTCTCATATTTATAATGATACCTGTTAATATGTTATCTTCCTATGATTTTGTAGCAAAGGAACAAATTTTTTGCGAGAATATATTCTTCTTTTCGTTATATGTTTATAAATAGGCTAAAGGAACAGGCGTTATTCTCAAAAAAAAATATATTTATTCAACTTTCGCTTTATCCATTCAACAAGCATACAGCAAGCCGGCTTCGATAAAACCATTGCGATAATATTTCCGTCAAGTGATTGAAATAGAAGACAAGTCTGGCACAGGCAATACCATTGCTGTTATCATAACACATCTGAAAATTCATTGTCAAAAGCAACAAATATGCAAGTTGTTCAAATTTTCGCGACCTTAATTGTGCTAAATTATGTGATTGATATTATCTTTGTGGCTAATGTTAAAATTATAAATTGATGCGCACCTTGCTCCGATACACAATAATCCCGTCTCTGGTCGGCCTTGTTATTTTCATCGCGACCTGCATTCTGGGTCCCGGCAGCATCCCCGATATGCCGCATGGTATTCAATGGGATAAGTTTGCCCACTTCGGGATGTTTTTCCTGCTATCGGCTGTCTCTCTCTACGATTATTACAAAATGTGCAACGGCAACCCTCTTGTTTTACGCTGGGTTTTCTGGGGATTTATTTTACCGGTGATTTACGGTGGCACAATCGAACTTATGCAGAAATATATATTTACATCGCGAAGCGCTGAGTGGGGAGACTGGATTGCAGATATACTTGGTTCTCTGGTAGCTATGGCAGTAGCAATTATTTTACTGAGGATAAGGAAAAGAAAGAGAAAAAACATATCTTTGTAGTTGATTTAACCCTTTAAGCTTATATGATCTTAAGGGGTAGCATCATCGGCGGTCATATCAGTTGATTCAACAAAAAACCTCCTGATATGGGTTGCACCCGTCACCTGCTTACTGGAGGTTATATCAGTAGATTCAGCTCATAGAGTTTATATGATCTTAAAAATGGAAGTATCACCGATAGCGAAAATAATATCAACAACCCTCTATGTGATTTAGGATGGGTACAAATTTTAAAAATTACAGCATGTTTAAACAGATACTATTCAGCCTGCTCGCACTCACCCTTCTTGCATCGTGCGGCAGATCCACAGAAAAGAGATCAGGCGATACAAATATTATTGCCGGCGATACAACAAACAGAGCAGTGCTGCCAGTGGCCGGTACCGACCGGCAATATCTTGTGAAAGTGGGAGACCAGGCTCCCGATTTTGAAATGAAGCTGCCAGATGGCAGCAGCGTTACACTCTCCTCGTTGCGCGGGAAGGTGGTGATGTTGCAGTTCACCGCCAGCTGGTGTGGTGTATGCCGCAAGGAGATGCCATATATTGAGTCGCGTATATGGCAGCGTCATAAAGCTAACCCGGGTTTCGCTCTCTACGGTATTGATCGTGATGAGCCTGCCGAAAAGATAAAAGAGCTTATTGAAGCCACCAGGGTAACATATCCTATCGGCTTTGACCCCAATGCCGACATATTCGGGTTGTATGCCGAGAAAGAAGCAGGTATAACCCGTAATATTATAATCAACAGGGAAGGAAAAATTGTGATGCTCACGCGACTTTTTGAAGAAGAAGAGTTTAATCGGATGGTAGAGACTATTGACAGACTTCTTCTTGATTAGTGAAAGCCGGCACGAACGGCAGTCAATCAAAAAAACAAATCAAAAAAATCAAACCTATGAAGTACGAAGATCTGAAAATTCTCGACGAATTACGTGAAAAAGGAAGTATTACCGAAGAGGAGTACCAGCGTGAAAAAGAAAAAGTACTTAAGAGCGAAGGCAACGTCTTCAGCAAGGCAGGCAGAAGGCCCTTGTTCGGCCTTACGGAGAATACCTACCTTATGCTCATGCATCTGTCACAGCTATCGGGGCTTATCGTACCCCTTGCCGGCTTCATCGTCCCCGTAGTCATGTGGGTTACCAACAAAGAGGAGAATGCTAAAGTAGATCTCCATGGCAAGAATGTGGTCAATTTCATGATCAGCTACGTTATCTATGCTTTGGTGTTATGCATTACCCTCATTGGAATACCTTTAGCAGTCGTCATCGGTATTCTTTACGTCGTTTTTGTGATCCTGGCCAGCGTCAAGGCAAACAATGGCGACTACTGGAAATATCCGTTTACGATACAATTCATCAAATAATTCAACTTTAGCATGTGTTATTATTACAGCCCTATCGATTCATGCAAAGGTTCAGTAAAAAATTAATGGTACAGGAACAGTTAGTAAATTATTCAAACGTACAGCTTAACAGGGGGGAGAATGTTATTCTCCGCGATATAAATCTCACGTTGAACCGTGGCGATTTTCTTTACATAATAGGTAAGGTGGGATCAGGGAAAAGCACGCTCATGAAGAGCATGTACGCCGAGCTGCCCATCGAGTCGGGTAGTGCCCGGGTGTTCGACTATGAGCTTGCAAATATCAAACGCAGGCTCATCCCCTTTCTCAGAAGAAGGATTGGAATAGTCTTTCAGGATTTTCAACTGCTTATCGACCGAACGGTAGAGAAAAACCTTGAGTTTGTGCTTCGTGCCACAGGCTGGAAAAACCGGCAGGAGATAAGAGACCGTGTCAACGAAGTGCTGGTGCAGGTGGGTATGCAAAACAAGGCTTACAAGATGCCGCACGAGTTGTCGGGAGGTGAGCAACAGCGTGTGGTTATTGCGCGTGCGCTCCTTAATTCGCCGGCTCTTATCCTGGCCGATGAGCCCACGGGTAACCTCGACCCTGAGACCGGCAGTCAGATCATTGCTCTTCTGCAGGAGATCTCTAGCCGCGGTACCGCTGTAATCATGTCAACACACAACTACTCCATTGTTCAGGCATTTCCCGGGAGGATTAATCGCTGTGAAAACATGAGCCTTGTTGCTATATAATCTCTAATTTTTTTGTACCTTTGCATCTTTGAAAAAAATCAAAGATTAAAATATTTCACAATCGTGGCTGATACAAAATACATTTTTGTTACAGGTGGTGTAGTTTCTTCACTGGGAAAAGGAATCATTGCATCATCGCTGGGTAAGCTGTTACAGGCAAGGGGATATAAGGTGACCATTCAGAAGTTCGATCCCTATATCAATGTAGATCCGGGAACACTCAATCCCTATGAGCATGGCGAATGCTTTGTGACTATCGATGGGCACGAGGCCGACCTCGACCTTGGTCATTACGAACGTTTTCTTAATATACAGACAACCAGGGACAACAACATCACCACCGGGCGCATCTATCAGAATGTGATAATGAAAGAGCGGAGGGGCGACTACCTGGGAAAAACCGTACAGGTCATTCCCCACATCACCGACGAGATAAAGCGGAACATAAAACTACTTGGTGTAAAGAGCAAATCCGATTTTGTAATCACAGAAATTGGCGGTACCGTGGGCGATATAGAGTCCACACCGTTCCTCGAGGCTGTGCGTCAGCTGCGATGGGAGCTTGGAAGGAATTGTTTTTGCCTCCACCTGACCTATGTGCCATATATCACTGCTGCCGGAGAGGTTAAAACCAAACCTACACAACACTCAGTTAAAGAGCTGCAGTCGGTCGGTATACAGCCCGATATGCTTGTGCTTCGTACCGAACGCCGCCTGAACAAGGATATTCTCGATAAGGTTGCACTCTTCTGTAACGTAGAGCAAGGTGCCGTTATCCAGTCGGTAGATGTCTCCACCATCTATGAGGTCCCCCTCATGATGCAGAAGCAGGGTATGGACGAGGTTGTTCTCCGCAAGATGAACATGCCGCTTGGAGGAGATTCTGCAATGGAAAACTGGGCTGCTTTTCTTCAGAAGCAGAAAAACGCGAAGCATGATGTATGCATAAAGCTGGTAGGTAAATATGCCGAGCTGCCCGATGCCTATAAGTCCATCAACGAATCAATTTCTCAGGCAGCCATCTATAACGACAGAAGGTTGAAATTCGATATCTGCCACTCAGAGAAGATAACCGATGAGAATGTTGAAGAGACTCTCCGCGATGCCGATGGCATAATTATTGCCCCCGGGTTCGGACAGCGAGGTATCGAGGGTAAGTTCATTTCTCTGCGTTATGCGCGTGAGAACAATATACCCACCTTTGGTATCTGCCTTGGCATGCAGTGCATGGTGATAGAATATGCCCGCGCGGTGATGAATATGCCAGGTGCCAACTCCACAGAGATGGATCCTAAGGCCGAGCACAATATCATAGACCTCATGGAAGAGCAGAAGCACATCACCAACATGGGAGCCTCGATGCGACTGGGAGCTTACGACTGTGTGCTGAAGAAAGGCTCGCTGGCTTATAAGGCCTATGGCAAGTCGAAAGTGAGTGAGCGCCACCGCCACCGTTACGAGCTTAACAATGAATATAAGAATCAGTTGGAAGTGGCAGGAATGAAATGTACCGGTGTCAACCCCGATACCGGCCTGGTGGAGGTAGTAGAGGTTCCCGCCTTGCGGTGGTACCTTGGTACGCAGTTCCATCCTGAGTATAATAGTACTGTTGTCTCGCCCAACCCGCTGTTCCTCAGCTTTATGCAGGCCGCGGCGGCATACAGGGACGAAAAGAAGAAATAAACCCTTAATAAAAAGAGAGATTTATTGTCGCTACTACGCGGCAGTTGCACAAAAAATGGATAAAAATACAGTTATAGGATTACTTCTGATTACCGGCATCATAATAGCCTTTTCCATATACAACAGGCCGAGCAGGGAGCAGTTGGAAAAACAAAGGAGCATGCGAGATTCCACTGCCCTGGTGGAGGCACAGCGTGCCAGACTTGAGGCAGAAAAAAAATCAGCAGAAATAGACTCCGGCTCCTCTTCCCTGGACCAGGGCAGCAACGTTGGAGACTTTTTCAGCGCTGCCTCAGCCACATCATCAGTTCAACCCGCTTTGACTGATACGTCATCCATTGCCCGGGACGAAGCCATCACAGCCGATTCACTACTCACAGCCGGTTCACTCTCGTCTTCCTCAATCTCATCGCAGGCCGATGAGCAACCAGTTATGCTGGAGAACGAACACATACGATTGCTGCTTAACCCCCGTGGCGGTTCCATCTATTCCTTACAGCTGAAAGATTTCCTTCAATATACAGAAGACAGCCTCTATCTGTTTGAAGGTGATGAAGCACGTTTCAATCTCGACCTTTTCAACCGGAACAGTGTACGCCTCTCTACCGAGGATGTGCTCTTTACCCCCATACGCAGCGCAGACGGTCGTTCTGTCACAATGCGCCTGCAGCAGACGCCGCAGCAATATATCGATTTTGTTTATACTCTTCCTGCCGGCGAGTACATGATGGATTTCGATATACGTGTAGCAGGAATGAAAACCGGCCTTCATCCTGAAAGTCTTACCAACTTCAGAATCAACTGGGAGCAAAAAATACGACAGCAGGAGAAAGGTCGCCTATTTGAGAACCGTTTCACACGCATCCACTATAAATACGACAAACAGGATGTACAGAAGATGAGTGAGAACAAGAACGACCGCAGGGAGCTCTCCGAGCCGCTTAAGTGGTTTGCTTTCAAGGATCAGTATTTTTCTGCCATAATCATAGGCAAGCAACCTTTCAGCAACACCATCCTCACTTCTGAAATGCTCAGCAATAGCCCTAATTACACAAAAGATTACAAAGCAGAAACATGGGTACCCTGCGTGGTGAGTACCGACAGCGATCTTATAACTGCAGGCTTCAACTACTATTTCGGGCCTGCACACTATAACACTCTTAAAGAGTACGACAAGGATGTGGTAAACAGTGCCGACAAGCTTCAGCTTGAGGAGGTAGTATATCTCGGCTATCGCTGGTTGAGCTGGGTCAACAAATGGTTTGTGATACCCGTATTCAACTTTTTCCTTTCACTCAATTGGGGTATGGGGCTTATAATACTTATCCTCACCTTAATGGTAAAAGCAGTTACACTGCCTCTCACATACAAGTCGTTCATGTCATCTGCAAAGATGCGGGTGCTCCGACCACAGATACATGAGATAGAAAAGAAATACCCCGGCAACGAACAAGACATGATGATGAAGCGTCAGCAGGCAACCATGGAGCTATACAGCAGAGTAGGGGTTAGCCCTATGAGCGGCTGTCTTCCTATGCTCATTCAGATGCCTGTTCTGCTTGCTCTTTTCTTCTTCTTCCCATCAGCCATTGAACTTCGTCAGCAGGCATTTCTTTGGGCCGATGACCTATCCACATATGACTCCATTATCTCCTGGAGCGGTAATATACCCTTAATAACACGTTTCCTTGGCAACCATATCAGTATTTTCTGTCTCCTTATGACCGTAGTAAACGTTATATACACCAAATACAATATGGCCATGTCCGATACCGGGCAGCAGTCCATGCAGGGAATGAAGTATATGCCTATATTCATGTCCATATTCATGTTTTTCTTCCTCAACTCTTATCCTGCAGGACTCAACTACTACTATTTTCTCTCCACTCTTATCACCATTATCATCACCACCATCATGAAACAGGTGATCGACGAAGATAAGATTCTTGCGCAGCTGGAAGAGAACAAAAAGAAACCGAAAAAGAAATCGGGATTTATGGCACGCCTTGCTGAAGCACAGAAACAGCAGGAGAAAATGGCGCGCGAACAGGCAAAACAGAATGCCAAGCGCAACTATCGCCGCTGATAGCTAATATAATTCTCTTAGATACTAAAAGCCCGTAAGACTCACCTTTTACGGGCTTTTTTACTGCATTTCCTTCATGCTTAATCCTCCCCCTCAATCAATCCATCACTTCACCTTTTAATATTTGAGTCTCCTCCGATAAGTCTTTTTTCTTGAAAATTTCACAAGATGATCATTGATTTTCAATAAGTTGAAAACCAATAAAATTGGGTTTGAGGTTTTCGGAGAGGACTCATATTTCATGTACATAACATTAAAAAAGCCGTATGCATCACACTATGTAGAGAAAAACAACATTGTAGTGAAAAAAGTGGTTCAGTTGTCTAACGTGTGAACTTATTTTTTCTATCTTTGTTCAACATTAAAGTAAGTATCTTTATTAAAAAAAAGACTATTATGAGCGAGGAAAACAAAGTACTTGAGTATGACGAGGACGATTCATTGAAGTTCATCCGTGAATTTCTTCCGGAAGAGATGAAAAACGAGTTCTCCGATGATGAGATCAATTACATTGTAGATCTTATTTACGAGTTTTATGAAGAGAAGGGATTCCTCAACGAGGATGATGAAGACTCTGAAATTGAGATCGATGAAGACGAGCTGCTGGAGTACATTTTTGAAAATGTCCGTAAGGATAATATCAGAGACTATACCGATGAGCAGATAGAAGCAATAGTCGCCGGCGAGTTGGCATACTGTGATACTCTGAATCTGTTTGATTAATGTCGGAAAAGTTTATTTTAAAAAGTAAGTATATACAATATGAAATAAACAGAATAAACGAAAAGACAAAAAGGACATAAATATTTTTATTTCATATTAATAATTCATTAATACATAAACTAACTATGAAGTTTTTTTCAAATTTATTTGCTGTCGCCCTGTTGGGCGGAGCTTTGGTATTATCGGGCTGTGGAGCCAGTAATACTGTTAAAGGTACAGGGATTGGAGCCGGAGCTGGAGCTGCAGTAGGTGCAGGTATTGGAGCCATTGCCGGAGGAGGCCGCGGAGCCGCATGGGGCGCCGGTATAGGCGCAGTTGTCGGAGGTTCTGCTGGTGCAATAATCGGCAACAAGATGGATAAACAGGCCGCCGAACTGGAGAGGATAGAAGGTGCACAGGTAGAGAAGGTGAACGAAGGAGAGGCCATCAAGGTCACATTTGAGTCAGGAATTCTTTTCGCTACCAACTCAAGCACACTCAACACCGCTTCCCGTGCGTCACTCGATAAGTTTGCCACTTCACTTCAGAACAACCCCGATACAGATGTAAAGATCTATGGTCATACCGACAGCACCGGTAGCGATGCCATCAACAATCCGCTTTCACAGCGCCGCGCCGAGTCGGTTTACAACTATTTAATGTCTAAAGGTGTTTCCGGATCTCGTATGATGTCGCAGGGTTTTGGCTCCACACAGCCAGTTGCCGACAACAGCACCGTATCAGGCAGGGAACAAAACCGCCGCGTTGAGGTATTTATTTTCCCTAACGCCAAGATGGTACGCGAAGCACAGGAACAAGCACGATAGACTATTGCACCATTGCAATACGTTGTGCAGTTTAATTTTTTTAATTTTTTCATAAAACTAATAGAAATTTAATTAGTGAGGTCGCGTTGTCCGTGAGGACAGCGCGATTTTTTAAACACTCAACATTTCTTTTTTTCAAACACATTATAAAGTCATGTCAGAAGAGTTACATATTCCACACGGTGCTCCCAAAGAAGAGAAATACACTCTGCTCCTTCCTCAGCTGCAGGCGCTCACAGAGGGTGAATCCGATCTTATTGCCAACATGGCAAATATCTCTGCGGCCCTGAAAGAGGTGTTTGGCTTTTACTGGGTAGGTTTTTACAGGGTATCTGATCGCCATCTGGTGCTTGGCCCATTTCAGGGCCCCATAGCCTGCACAACCATTGCTTTCGGCAAGGGTGTATGTGGTACAGCATGGAAAGAAGGACGCACCCTCATTGTGCCCGATGTCGCCCTGTTTCCGGGGCATATAGCTTGTAGCTTCCTTTCCCGTTCCGAGATCGTTGTACCTGTCATGCGTGAGGGTGAAATAATTGCTGTTCTCGATATCGACAGTGATTATCCCGATACGTTCGATATGGTTGATGCCGCTTTTTTGGAAAAAATTTGCGCCCTGGTCCGGTAGATTTCGATAGCAAAATTTTGGGATAATAAAACTAAAGGTTATCTTTGCACTCTCAATCGCGGCAGTAGCTTCGCGGCGAGCGGAAGTAGCTCAGGATAGGTAGAGCACGACCTTGCCCCAAAGAATCAGGAAATGGAACCGGCCTTGGCAAGGTAAAGAAAGAGAAATAATTGGTTTATTGATATATTGCGGAAGTAGCTCAGTTGGTAGAGCACGACCTTGCCAAGGTCGGGGTCGCGGGTTCGAGTCCCGTCTTCCGCTCAGATTAAAACCCTCCAGGTTTTCGGAAAAGCATTCATTGAATGCTTTTTTTATTTATATATAGAGCATGGTATTAAGCGTGCAGGATAAAAGTTCCTGTATGCATGAGTTGATAGGAAGCGTTAGTCAAAGACAAGGGGGTTGCGCGCGACCGCAAATCGGAACGTTTTTTATTATATTCCGTACATTTTTGTTCATATCCGGACTGTTCTCATTCAATAACAAAGTTAACCAATGCTGTCGCTTTAAGGTACCAGTCGTACATCTTTTTCACCCCCTCTTCAATCTCAATAGAGTGCTTCCATCCCAGGTTGTTCAGCTTCGAGACATCCGTCAGCTTTCGCATCGTCCCGTCTGGTTTAGAAGCATCAAAAACAATGTTACCCCGGTATCCTACAGTCTCCCTGATGAGGTATGCCAGGTCGCGTATGCTGATCTCCTTCCCTGTACCTATATTTATATGGCAGTTTCGCACCTCACTGCCGGAACCTTTCAGGTCGGCAAAATCAACCCTCTCCATTATAAAGACGCAAGCATCTGCCATCTCCTCGCTCCACAGAAATTCCCGTAGCGGCTTCCCTGTGCCCCACAGCTCAACTCTGTCGGCATATATGCCATACCTGTTAAGCAGGGCGGTTATCACCTCATCCGGTGCACTGCCAGGCACACCCTCTGCAGGTCGCGCGTTCAAGTCTTTCCGTATCTCGTCATGGTCACCCTCCATTAGGCATTTCGCAAGATGAATCTTCCGGATCATTGCCGGCAGCACATGACTCTTTTCCAGGTCGAAGTTATCGTTCGGCCCATACAGGTTTGTAGGCATCACCGCTATAAAGTTGGTCCCGTGTTGCAGGTTAAAGCTTTCACACATCTTGAGCCCCGCTATTTTAGCTATCGCGTACGGCTCGTTGGTGTATTCCAATGGTCCCGTCAGCAGCGCATCTTCCGTCATTGGCTGAGGCGCCTCTTTCGGGTATATGCATGTGCTTCCAAGGAAAAGCAGTTTCTTCACCCCGTTGCGCCAGCTCTCCCCAATAACATTGTTCTGTATTTGCAGGTTCTGGTATATAAAATCAGCCCGGTAGGTGTTGTTGGCGATGATACCCCCCACGTGTGCTGCCGCCAGAAACACATATTCCGGCTTCTCCTCCTCGAAGAACCGTGATACCGCCTCTGCATCCAGCAGGTCCAGCTCTTTATGTGTCCGCCCCGTCAGGTTTGTATAACCTTTCTCCAGCATAATCTTCCATATAGCCGAACCCACCAGTCCCCTATGTCCCGCGACATATATTTTCGAATTTTTATTCATCGTTGTAAAATTTACATTTAGGCTTTTTCAAATAGAAAATAAACCTCTGAGAATTGAATATCAGGCATTGTTTTCCGGCAAGAAGAGCACGAATTAACAACCCTTATCGCCTATCTTACTTGACAGTCGAGTTAAGTTTTAACTTTCTGACAAACCTCATATCATGCTCCACCATTTTCCTGATAAGATCGGGGAACGATGTTTTGGTAGGGTTCCATCCCAGTATCGTACGTGCTTTGGTGGGGTCCCCAAGTAGCTGCTCCACCTCGGCGGGACGAAAATATTTAGGATCCACCTCCACCAGTATTCTGCCGGTATTCCTGTCCACACCTTTTTCATCTATACCCGAGCCCTCCCATCGCAGATTGATACCTACTTCGGCAAAAGCCAGAGTACAGAACTCGCGCACCGAGTGCATCTCTCCAGTGGCAATAACAAAGTCCTCCGGCTCAGCGTGTTGCAGCATCAGCCACATACACTCTACGTAATCCTTCGCGTAGCCCCAGTCCCGTTTCGCATCAAGGTTACCCAGGTACAACTTATCTTGCATACCCTGTGCTATACGTGCCACCGCAATCGTTATCTTTCGTGTCACGAATGTCTCGCCACGCCGTTCACTCTCGTGGTTGAAAAGGATCCCGTTTACCGCGAACATACCATATGACTCCCGGTAGTTCTTCGTTATCCAGAAACCGTACAGTTTAGCCACCCCGTAAGGGCTTCGCGGGTAGAAAGGCGTCGTCTCTTTCTGCGGCACCTCCTGCACCAGTCCGAACAGCTCCGAGGTCGATGCCTGGTATATCCGCGTCTTCTTCTCTAATCCCAGTATTCGTACCGCCTCCAGCAGCCTCAGTGTACCCACCGCATCCGTTTCGGCCGTGTATTCCGGCACATCAAAGCTCACCTTCACATGGCTCTGTGCCGCCAGGTTGTATATCTCATCAGGTTGTATAGCCTGTATCACCCTTATAAGCGAGCTCGAGTCAGTCATATCAGCGTAATGCAGGTTTATCAGCCGCTGTTGTTTCATGTCACGTACCCACTCATCTAAGTAGAGATGTTCAATTCGTCCCGTGTTGAACGATGACGAGCGCCGCAGAAAACCATGCACCTCGTATCCTTTGTCAATCAGCAATTCCGCCAGATAGGAGCCGTCCTGTCCTGTTATTCCTGTTATAAGAGCTGTCTTTTTCATAATCATATTTTATAATTCTTATCTTTGCAAAGATAAAATATAACTTTGTACAATGGAAATAGTTCAAATAATAGATCGATAAATTTACTTATACAAAATAAGTTTCCTCCAATAAGTCTTTTATGCACAAAATTCACATAAATACCCTGGCAAACATTATTATGCAATCCGTTAAAATCGGTTTTGTTTTTTACTGATTCGACCCGAAAATTGATATTCTTTTGTTTGGACTTGCTGTGCATATCAGCTGGTTATAACATTGGCTCCGGGGTTGGAGGAAAATGACTTAAAACAGCTTGCAGTGCATATCACCCGGTTATAACGGATAAATATCAACAACCCCGGCACAATCACGGTTTACATTAGGCAATCATGCCAGGGCAATGAATTATTAGTGTGAAACAATTACGAGCGTGAAACCCGGAACCCTTTACCTGATAGCTCCATATCCACAAATCTTGCCTTGTCGTTAGGCCTGTATTCGTTAAGAATCCTTCGGATATGTCCGGCGGCATCAGGATCTTTCGCCACCATGTATAGATACCCGCCTCCTCCGGCACCGGGCAGCTGGTACCCCAGAGTATAATCTCTGATAAGAGCAATAATCTTTTCCACATCGGGAGTATTGGTACCGCAGTCTATCATCTTCTTTTGTTCCCATGTTTTAAGCACCAGCTTACCATACCTCTCAAAATCGCCAGTCTGAATGCAGTCCGCCATCTCCGTCGCATGCACCTTAATATCATTCAATATCGACAGATGGTTCGCCGAGTTAAGAAACATCCCCCGCACTATCTCTCCCAGAATACTCTTTGCAACGCGTGTAATTCCTGTGTAATAAAGCAGGTGGCAACTTCTGTAAGCCCCATCTGTGAACAGGAAGTCGGGCAGCCATCCTATCTGTGGTTTCTGCATGAATCCCCGTTCCGACTGCAGCATTTTAACCCCGTGAAAAACACCTCCGTACTGGTCCTGCCATCCACCTCCGCTTGTCAGCAGTTGCTCCAGCACCAGCGTGTTTGTACATATACCCTGTTTTGTCCACTGCAGTCCGCAGAAATCGTTTAGTGCACCCAGTACCGTGGAAGCCAGTATAGAACTCGTCCCTAACCCCGATCCGGCCGGTATTGCTGCAAGCAGTGTCAGCTCCATTCCCGATCCGAAAGCCTGCAGCTGCTCCTTCAGTGAGCAGTACCGTTCGGCAGAAAATTCAGGTATGAATCCGCACAGCGCCAAAGCCGCTTTTGGTATCGAGAATGGCGATCCCAGCCTCCTGTAATCCCTCAGCTCCTCATAGCTCTCCACCGTCTCCATAGCCCCCATATCAATTGAGCGCATCACAATCTGGTATTCCCTGCAGGGTTTAATGTACACCTGCAGCGGCTGCTGTCCGTTCAGTTCTATAGCTGCGTTCACCACGTTCCCTCCAGAGTAGAGCGAGAAAGGCGGCGTATCTGTCCATCCTCCCGCCAGGTCTATCCTCACCGGGCTCCTTCCCCACACAATCTGGTCAGGCAAAGCAGATAGCCGCGGCGTCCGCTTCATATTTTCCACAGCCTCCGCCATAGCGTTGCGCAACAGCTTAAAAGCCTCCTGTTCCTCTGTGTCCGCCTTTGCCGCGTCACCTTGCAAGGAGAATATCCTCGATCGCAGCATCCTGTTATGTATCTGCTGCATCTCATCTGCCATTGGAGAAAGTGTCTCCGGTGGCGGCAGCCCCATGAAGCTATAATCCTTTGCCACATCACTCAGATCAAGCTGGTAGAAAATACTCTTTTCAAAATTCCTTTCCAGCATCACATAGTTTTTTCTTCTGAATTTCTCTCGCTGCTCATACAGTCTCAACAGCGAAGCTCTCTCCATCAGTTCGTCCGCAGATAGCTTTTGTGAGTCCAGCCATATTTGTCTTCCTTCATCATCAGCTCCATCAGTGCCTATCATCCATTTCAGCACCATCTCCATCTTCTGCAGCGACTCCATGCAGGGGAACAGCCTGCAGTGCTGAATATCTCCTGTGCCGCCCTGCAGGACAGTAATATCCATTCCCCGCTCATTCAGCCACTGCGTAACCGGTCGTCCCATCCACAACGTCGCCGGCGAGCCTATCTCCCCTTTGAACAGGTCCTCCATCCCGTATGGCCTGACCGCGTATTTCTGTTCACCCACAGGCACAACATCAATGCAAATTCCCTCAGGCACCACCATTCGCCAGTTGTTCACGGGCACTCCTGTGATCACGTTATCCGAAGAGATGCTCCATCCGCTTCCAATGCAAGAGTTCTCAATCCATATGTTATGGTTTTCCTCAGTGAAAGGGATGCCGATATCAGCGTTTTGCGTAAAGATAGCAGGGTTAGGTTTTATCTTCCTGTGCATAATCAGCCGCTGATCGCACACCTTGTTCTGTATCGCCAGGGTTGATGATATCATCTCGCGTGTAGTACCGTAATGGTAAAACTCACCACCCAGTAGAGGCATTATCTTTACCGACAGTTTATTTATCTCCTTGTCCTTTATCTTCGGATGTGTACCCAACGCCGGACCAAAGTCGCTGTACAGATCGTAGTACTTTAACGATCCATCCTCCTTTTTTGATCGCTCCATTAGCAGTTTCACCGCCCTGTCGCTTAGCAACCACAGCCCAATATCCATAAGGAAAAAATGCGAATGCGAGAGGCTCTCCAGCTCTTTCAGCGATGGCTTTTGCATCATCCTTTCCAGCACTTCCGGCCTGTCCCTTCGTGCCGAAAAAACCCCATGGCGTGTCGCCAGTGATGAGTCGGCCCATAATCCGTAGCACACCACGTCAGCCTCAGGAATCTCTTGTAACGCCATTTCAGTACGAATCAGCACATCCCCGCTCACAATGAAGGTACGCAACGAATCAGGTGCCAGCATCATTATCTTTTCGTACAACGCCAGCTGCAACGATATCAGATCCTGTTGCAGCCTCTGTCCTCTTGCCCATCGGAACACCGGTACCGGGAGTCCAGCCTTACCTGTTACAGCATATGCAGGCAGTCTGCGGCTCTGTCCCCCCGCGTGTATAAGTATCCGTTTCTCTGCTGCGAGCCACGTGTCGAAGTCCGTTCCGGCAGCTTCATTCCTATGGCACTCCTCCATCAGCCATGTTGTACCGCTCCCCGAACCCAGTCGTTTCTCCTTCGGATCCGATGTACAGAACCACTCATTACGGCTGCGTCCATGCAGCTCGTGATAATTATCAACCGCATTTTGCGGCAGTGACAGCAGCTTCTTCATTATAAATTATATTTAGTTGTTCAGCCCAAAAATCGTTTCAGTCGTTCAGCCCAAAAATTTGCTCCATCAATCTCCACTTCTTATATGATGGCTGTTCCGGTTGTGACGCCTGATATTTCGACATATGCTCTTCCCACTCTTTCTGGCGTGGCAAAGAAGCCAGCCGCGCATTATCTTTTTCCCAGTCGAAATCGTCCACTGTATCCACAATCATAAACAATCTGTTACCAAGAAGATAGATTTGCATATCCAGGATACCCACTTCGCGGATCCCTTCTAATATCTCCCCCCACACATTTTCATGCTCCTCCACATATGCGGCAATCAGTATCGGATCATCTTTCAAGTCCAGTGTCTGGCAATACCTTTTCATAGAATATATTGAGTTAGTTAATAAAGTTCATCAGACAGATTCAATATTTTAAACATATGAACTTTACTTACAAATGTAACTAATATTTTCAGTAATTTACTTCTCTTAGAGTAACTTTACAAATTTCAACGCCCAAGATTCATATTCTGGTTTTTTCCGGCATTAACGCTCGCCAGCCGGGACAAGGGGAAGATCCCGTGACCGGGAAACATAGTCGTAATCGTAATCAATATATTTATAATCAATGCTATTGTCATTGTTCACATCAATCAGTACAAAGCCCTTTTCCATTTCATTCATTTTTCCTATCCACCATTTGCCGGAAAATGAGGGAGCCGAGATCACCGTCGTCCTGTTCAGTATATGCAAAACCTCGTAGTAATGAATATGTCCCTGTAGTATCAGCCGTAGATTTTTATTTTTGAACAGCCTGATAACCTCCTCGCTGTTCTCAATGGCAATTTTATTATTGTTAGCATTCGTTCCTCCCCCGTACCACTGAGAAAGAGTTGTAACCAGTGGCACATGCACCATCACGGCAACCGGAATTGTATCTGCAATTTGGCCGATATCTTTTTTAAGCCACTCCAGCTGAATGGAATCGATCCTTCCCTCATAACTTCGCCCTTCGGTCAGTACAATATCATCCAGCGTAATAAAATGCCATCCCTTATGGTCAAAAGAGTAGTAGCGGGGACCAAAATACTTCTCATAGAATTTTTTGCCGAAGAGAGAGTGACTAAGCCCTGTATTCCTGTCGTAAACGCCAAAATGATCGTGATTGCCAATAGCGTAATAGAGTGGGGCGTTCAGTTTTGCAGCTTTTTCCAGAAACAGCGAGGCCTGTCCTTCTGCATCGTCCTGCGACCTTCTCAGAGCATCATATACAATATCTCCGCCAACCATTATAAAGTCCGGATTCAGCTTGTTGATCGAGTCAATAGCCGCATCGATGGCTCGTGGTGCATCGTTTTTATCGTGATAATGCACATCAGCCATGAATACAAACCGGAATTTTTTTTGAGCATGCAAGTTGAATACATAAGAGCTGAATATAAAGGAGCCGAATATGCAAAAGATAATTAGCAGCGTGTTAGTTTTTTTTATCATAAGGGTATCTCTTTTTTATTGAAAGAAATTAAAATGAGGAAAGGGTTCAACCCGATATAGACAGTCAAACCCTTTCATTCTTTTTATACGCTATGTTATAAGCGACCGGAAGTCATTATTGACAGGTCAGCACAGCTTTCATTCCACTCATAAGCTATGGAACAGCAGCCTTATTGTCCGGGTGCATCATATTTATAGCTAAAAATCTTACGGCTCTTTGTAAATACCAGGTAAGCCTTGCCATCGGGAGCAAACCCGAGGTGCAGATCATTTGCTTCGTTCGCTTCCAGTACAAGAGGAGTAGTCCAATCCTGTGTATCCTTATCGAGGGACACCACCGTGGGGAAATTGGTTTCGTTCCGATAGAAGAGGTACGGTACGCCCAGCGGGGAAAGGGCCAGGTCAAATTTGAGCGACGATCCCGTGGCGGCGCTGATCGGGTTGCCTACCGGCGTCACCTGTTTTGTCTCCGCATCCACTTTAATCACCCTGCTTTTTTCCGCCCCGTCGTTGCTGTTGTCGGAAAAGGCCACGTACACGTCACCCTGCTGATTCACGGCGATGTCGAAATCTCTCAGGCTGATAGCCGTCGCTTTCTCGTCGCTCCACTTGTCAAGAAGTGTCGTCCAGTTGTTGTTGGCATATTTATACACCGAAATACTGTTGGGCGAGACGGCATTGTAGACACCCAGGTAGAGAACATCACCCAGTGTTTCCGACACCTGCAGGTATGCCACCAGGTCCGACGCCCTTCCCGGGATCGTCGTATTATTGGTCCAGGTACCATTTTCGAATGTGTTTACGCTCAGTTCTCTTCTGGCAAGGACATTGTCTTTGGCATCGTACGTAGCCAGCAACATCAGTTTATTATCATTCAAATAGTTGATGGTGTGGTAGCTAACCTTATTAGTAGTAGCTGTAGCACCACCAACGAAACTCCATGTGGAACCGTTCAGTACTTTCACCGATGCCTGCTGGGAGATTTTATTCGTATAATCGACATACGAAACGGTCGGCATGCCCGCCGCGTTGAACGCCATGTCCATGTAGGAGCCCACGCGTCCTTCCGATACCTTTCCGAGCGACGACCAGGTGCCATCCTTCAGTGCCAGTACGCCGAGCGCTTCATCCGCCGAAGTTTCCCTTTCCATCTTGTAGGCAATATATGGCGTACCGTCGGGGCTCACTTTCATAACTAGCGATACTGCCGAGTCCCCTGTTACCGGAGGCAGCGCCGTCCATACATAAGCGGGAGCTTTGCCAATTGTTACTGTGTACTTAACGTTTGTAGTACCTTCCGACACAAAATAATCTACCGGCACCGTGAAGTCATTTGCTGTCACGCCGCTTTGTTGCACAACGTCACCCACTTTAACAACATCATTATCTGTGACAGTAAAACGTGCCACCAGCTTGCTTTTATCCACTTCCTCAGGAAGCAGAACTGTGATGTTCGTTTGTGTCACCGGGGATACTTCATAATCCTGAACAATCAATCCCTTATTGTCTTCAACATAGAATCCGAAGGAGGTCATTCCGGCCTCATATACAATCACCTCCGGATCATCGCTTGAGCAGGAGGCCAGTATGCCGGCCAGTAAAATACCGGCAGACAGAAATAAACTTTTCAATTTCATAATTACATCTGTTTATTGATTAGTGATTAGTCTGTTTTTTTTGTTTTGGAAGCAATATAGCTTCAATCATACTGTCTTCATTGTAGTAAGCAGCAAGGAAGTCCGACAACTCCTCTGCGCTAATACCGCGCACAATATCCGGGAAGTTGGAAATATAATCCCAGTCGTTTTCTTCATTAAACGTTGTGTTTCTTATATAAGAACTCCAGTAGGTATCCCGCTGCACGTTCACTGCCATGTCGTTGATCAGGCTCAGCTTCACATTTTCCAGTTCCGGGACAAAACTCTCCGGGTTTGCGGCCATCTCGTTCAGGATGGTTCTGACCTGGTCTATCAGCAACCGGCTGTTTTCGGGATTTGTGGCAAAGGAGATCGTGTTCCGTGCCAGTTCGGCAGGATATTTCCGCAAGCCGGCGCTCACGCTTACACTGTACACCATGCCCATCTTCTCGCGAAGCTCCGCGAGAAGCTTCGTTCGCAGCACGCCACTCATCAGGTCGCTTTGCAGGCCAAAGCGTTGCGTATCGTCCGGTATGTCGGAATACTGAAAGATCAGCGAGACAACGCCCCGTTCCGAATCGCCGGCGGCACGTGTCAGCTGCGCGGCAGTGGTCCTTATTTTTCCACCGTCGTACCGGTACGGCGTTTCGTGGTTCCCCTCCGATGCGGGCAGTGAAGCAATGTATCTCTCTATGTAGGGAGTCAGCTTGTCGAGCCCCATGTCCGAAATAATCACAAAGGTGAACCCGTTGGCATCTCCAAAGGCCTGATGGAATAACGGCACCATGCGGTCGAACTGCAACTGGGCTTCCATCACCGAGTCGGTCATCTCCCTTGTCACATAATCTTCTCCCTTCATCAGGTAGTTCAGATCCCTGAAAAAAATGGTCTGATCGGTAATATTTTTACTCTGGTAGTTTTCTATTGATCTTTTTTTTGCCAGTTCAAATACCGAACGGTCTGCTTTGGGCTGTGTCCATTTTAAATACAATAGCTGAAACATTGTTTCAATATCTTCAGACGATGATCCCGCAACCATACCGGCTCTGGTACTCTCAATCAGCAGCCTCACCGAGGCAGAGCTGCCAGCGAGATAATATGAAAGCTCATCTCTGGAGAAATTACCTGCCCCGCTAAGAGATATCACATTGGGAGAGAAAACGCCATTCACATAGTCGGTTGAATCCAAAGCAAACAAACCGCCTTTCCTGTATGCCGACATGCTTATCCTTTCTTTAGCCGACACCGATTCTTTGTATATCAGCCTTATTCCGTTGGACAAGAGAAGCTCTGTTCCTTTAATCGCCGGTATCTCTTTTTCGCTGACAATTCGTCCCGCTACCGGTTCCTCCTCCAGTAACTGAGAGGGCACTTCAATCTCAATATGATAGGGGTCAATCGCCTTGTTAAGGACGGAATCCACAAACTGAAGCAACCGCACAGAATCGGCTATGCTGTTCTCTTCAAAGGATGAAAATATATAATGAGTCCGGGCGGGGTCAGCCAGCTGATGTAACTCATCGACTATGGATACCGAGTCGATACAGTCTATATATTTTTTTGTCAGGCGATACTCTTCCTCCGGGGTTGTAATCATGTAGTCCTTGTAGAAATCGGCATAGACCTCGTCCATCAGTACTGAAGAGCTGGTCGGTTGTGTCGATTTTGCAGCCCTTTCTTTTGAACTGATGAATGCTCTTTTCACCTTTTCAATCTCTGCGGGAAGAAAGCCGTACTTGTATATTTGTGACAACTGTGATGTAAAGAGTGAGACACCCTCTTCAATTTTGTTAGGCATCAACTCTACCGATGCCATCAGGATACCTTTTGTATTCAAAAAGTCTGAAATACCAACGCTCCCTTTTGCATAGCTGTTATTTGTAAATGAAAGGGCATTCAGCCTGTTTCTGAACAACCTGTTCAAAAGAGTGCGTTGCAGATATGGATAATACTCGCTTTCCTTTCTTACCGGCTCCGAGAGAGGAACAAGCTGGATCATTGTCAGATCAGGTTTTTGGAGATCCTTGTTTATAACCACCCTTGCTTCCGCCCTGGCGTAATCGGGTATGGAGTGTTCTGCCGGATTATCCCTGTTTATGTCTTTCATCCCCGAGAACTTACTTTTTATCATCTTCTCAACCTTCACAGGGTCAATATCACCTACAACCGCAACGGCAGTAAGCCCGGGACGGTACCACGACTCGTAATAATTACGCAGTGTTTTGTATTTAAAATTTTGGATAACAGCCGTGTCTCCGATCACTTTTCTCTTTCCGAATATCGAGTTGTTCATCAGCTCATCCAGCAGCACGTCACTCACTTCTGCTTCCGGTTTCTGCTTTGAGAGCCACTCAGACATAATCACCCCCCGCTCCGAATCAATCTCCTCCTCTTCCAGCAGCAACCCATCCAGCCAGTCGGCAAGTATGGTCAGTGTTGTATCCACCATGCCCCCAGTTGTAGGAAGCTTTAATTTATACACGGTTTCGTTATACGAGGTGTGGGCGTTCAGGTCTCTGCCGAATTTAGCCCCCTTTGACTCCAGAAAGCTAACTATCTCATTCCCGTGAAAATGTTTTGTCCCATTAAAGGCCATATGTTCCAGAAAGTGGGCAAGCCCTCTCTGTTCATCCGTTTCATTTACCGATCCCGATTTGATAAACAGCCGGTATACAGCCTCCCCCTTGGGGTAATCATTTGGATAGATATAGTATGTAAGCCCGTTTTTAAGAGTACCTTTTATTAATTGGGGATGCTGTTGAATATCTTTTGCAAAAACAGTCCCCGCAAAGAGGAATATAATTATTAGAACAAGTGGCTTTTTCTTGAAATGCATTATGATTTTGTTATAGTTAGTTCCGATTGATTCTGCGCCGGTCCGGGTAACCCTATTGAGTAGCCCTTGTCATTGCTGATCAATCTTATTTTAATCGTATTATCTTTTGCCGGATCCACAGTATTGGCAATCCATTGGATGCGGATTGGCATATCGTATATTCCTGGGAGGAATGTGAGTTTATTATCTTTATTCAGCAGTTTGTAGTCCACTCCCTCTTTTAGCCCCTCTCCAACAATTATCTCATAGGTAACGGTAACTGTCTCGTTTGAAGCCGGAGCGCTCAGGTACACGTTATAGGTACCAATCATATTTGCTTTTTCTGAAACATTCGCGGTAGAAGATTCATTCACCATAATGTGAATAAATTTCAGATCATAAATGGGATTCTCCTCCAGTCCGCATGATGTGAACAACAGGATCGATAAAGCCAGGAAATGAATATTTTTTTTAGTAAGTCTCATAATCGAATCAATTAATTGTTAACCGTTGGATTTCCCTGCATATTGGTGTTGGCATTTAGCTCAGACTGAGGAATTGGCAGTACAAACAAGTCGTTTGGATACGGAAGATACTTCACGTTAGATTCGGTGCCTGCACCTCTCACCAGATCATCTTTATACCTCACAATATCGAAGAAGTTATGTCCTTCGAAACAAAGCTCCCTGGCTCTCTCCTTTTTTATCAAGAGAAGCAGTTCTTCGTTATTTTTATAATTCATCTGAATATCCGAAACGCTTTTGTTCAACGCCCTTGCAATAATAGCCTTCAGATCGCCTGCGGCTTTTGCCGTATCTCCCTTTCTCATATATGCTTCAGCCCTGTTCAGGTACATCTCCGATACCCTCAATATAAAGGGGTCGTACCTTTCCTGTTCAGGCGTATAGCCCACTTTTATTCTGTATTTGGTAGTCACCTTCAATTCATTGTTATTATCAGGTGCGAACAGCTGCAATCTTATATCATCTGGGTCTGTGTACAAGCTCATCAATGTGTCAGCAGCTGTCACTAACGGGTTATCCGACGAAAAGAACGTACTCAGTGACTTGCTTTTCAGCACCCCGTTCAATCGCAATATTGCCTCTTTACCTGCAGTCAGGTTATTAAACATTGCCAGGTAATCATCGCCCTGTGCAAGCGGCATCCCATCCATTGCTTTTGTAGCATACAGAATGGCATTATCCCAATCTTCCTTATATAGGTAAACCCTGCTTAGCAAAGCCCATACCGCCTCTTTCGACACATGATATGCATCTTGCATGGGTTTGTTGCCGAACAATGCTTCAGCATCCTGCAGGTCTTTTATTATCTGGTCGAACACCTCTTTGGATGTAGCACGTGAAGGCAGATCATCCGGCCCCGGTGTTACCAGTAAGACCGGCACTCCCGGGTGTGAAGCATCTGCCGTATAGTTATAGGGCTGTGCGTAAACCCTGTAAAGGTCGAAATGGCAAAGTGCCCTCATGAACAGCGCCTGTGCCTGCACCTGTTCAATCTCCGCCTTTTGGTTCGGGAATGCATTAATCAACGATGGCGCATACTCCAGCACATTGTTCACATTTGCCATGGCCTCCAGTACCTTTCTCCATATGTACCCCACGGCACCCACTTCCTGTTCCGGATCGGAGGTGAAATTATACTGATTGATCATCTCCACTCCATCACTCACCACATTCAGGTCCACCATATTGCCGGCCACTTCGGGATATTTGTAGAATTCAGAAGAATAATAACTGTACATCTTACTGTAGCTCCCTGTAAGTCCCGCTTTTAATCCCGGAACATCAGAAAAGAAGTTGGGCATTGTTGTCCTTCCCACAGTCTCCACCTCCAGAAAATCGCAGGAGGCTATTGAAAAACAGATGGTGAATACGATCGCTATTTTTGATATTAACTTCATAAGTTTATTCTGTTTTTTGCACACTATTTAAAAACTCAAATCTACCCCCAATGAAAAGCTGGTTTCAACCGGGTAGCCGCTCATAGATTGTTTATAGCTGTTTCTGCCTTTCTTATCGTAAGGTGTCCATATTAGCAGATTATCTCCTATCAGGTTAATCCTGCAACTCTCCACACCGGCAGGCTTTAAGAATCGCTCTGGCAGTGAGTAGCTCAGCGCAATATTTTTGAATTTTACATTTGTTGTCTTATATATATGCCTAGTGGAGCTCATCACCGATTTTGTTGATGTTCCCCAGATCGGTTTTGGAGAAAGGGCCACATCTCCCGGCTTCTGCCATCTGTCCAGCTGGTTAACAGACTGGTTTTCCGACATGATGTTCAGACCGTCAGACATCACGTTGCGACCGAAGGTGCTAAATCCGTATCCTCCCATTACATATGAGAAGAGAGCTCTTACTGAAAAATCCTTGTATGTGAATTTTGAAGTCAGTCCCCCTGTCAGAATAGGTGATGAAGATTTCCATGGAACCCTGTTCCGGTCATTATAAATTCTGGTGAGATTACCTTCGCTGTCATACCATAGCGGGGACCCGTCCCTGGGGTCCACACCCGCCCAGCGTATAATATAGAATGTGTTCAGGTCGTGTCCCTCTCTCCAGATATAATTGCCCATTACTTTCTCAAGGCCATTATATAATTCAACCAGTTTGTTTCTGTTGTGGGCAGCATTTAGCTCCACCCACCAGTCGGTATCTTTATTTCTTAACAGCTCCACATTTAATGTGGCCTCTACTCCCCGGTTGATTATCTCCCCCGAGTTACGGTAGCTTCTGGTGTCACCTGTAGTTCTCGACACATCAAGGTTGCTGAGCAGGTTTACTGTCCTCTTATTATATGCCTCTATCTCCAGGTCCGCGCGATTGAACATCTTTATTCGTATGCCCAGGTTAGTTATATAGGCTGTTTCCCAACTCAGTTTTTTATTGGGGCTGCCCGACATTGATCCGCCCAGCTCTCCCATATAGTTATGGCTTTCTCCGTAGGAGTATAATCCAAGCGCCTCCTGCGACCCTATTCTCGAGTTGCCGTTAGATCCGTATGATAATTTTACTTTCAGCACATTAATGTTGTCAGCCTCGAAGAAGCTCTCGTTGTGGATATTCCATGAAGCACCGGCCGATGCGAAGCTACCCCACTGTGAATCCGAGCCAAAACCAGAATTGCCATCTCTGCGGGCATTCACGGTAAAGTAGTAACGCCGATCGAAATCATAATTGCCTTGCAGGAAGTAAGAGAGAGACCTGGAGACACTCCTTCCGCTGCTACCTCTCTTGTCCACGGCGTAAGACACCTCTTTAATCCTGTCGTTGATAAAGCCCGAACCGCTCGATCCCATTGTCCTTATATCTTTCGAGCTCGCTTCAAATCCCAGTAATCCACCAACGTGGTGCACCCCGAACGTCCTGTCATAGTTCAGTCGCTCAATAGCTGTCCAGGTGACGAAGGTAGAGTTATTCCTATATGAGTAGCCTATTCTTTCCCCGGTTGATGACATCCCCGACCAGTTTGTCCTTGCATTATACCTGTCTTCATTCAGTCCCTGGTAATCAATTCCGAACTGGGTAGTAGACGTTAACCCTTTTATTATGTCATATCCCAGAATAGCATTAACATTCGTCACTGCTGCTTTTTGCCTGTTATCATTCTCTTCTCTCTCCGCCACGGAGTTTAAAAAACGGGATGTCTGCCAGGTAGGATTGCCATACGCATCAAGCCCCGACAACGTTTTATTGTACAGTCTGAAAGATCCGTCGGCATTTAGCGGGCTGTATATGGGTAAATATTTAAAGTAGTCATTGCCAGGCACAAAAACATCATTTATGTTATACGATGCCGCGTATATCAGAGAGAAGTCAAACTTGGGAGACATATCTATCTCCAACTTGCCTCTTATTGAATAACGCTCCTGCTTATTGCCGATAACGGTAGACTGGCCGTTGTAATATCCTCCCGATACATAGTACTTCAGGTCGTTTTTCCCTCCCATCACAGACAGGAACGCGTTTGTCTGATAACCGTTATCATAATACACCTCAGACCAGTCGGTATTGGTAGTGCTGTAACTATTCAGATCGTTGTCCTGAAAAGGAAAACTATTCAGGTCGCGCCCCGAATTCAGGTACGACTCCCTGGCCAGCGTCAGATAATCACTTCCGTTCAAAACTTTAAACCTGGCGCTCTGATTAATTTGTGCTACCCCCGTTTGCAGAGAGAGCCCAACTTTTGTTTTGCCTGCGGAGCCCCCTTTTGTTGTTACAAGTATTACCCCGTTGGCACCGTCAGCACCATATATCGAGGTCTCCGTCGCATCTTTCAAAATGGTTATACTTTCAATATCATCCGCATTCAGGTAAGAGAGGGGACTTATTGAGGTACTCATCCCTGCCACCATATTTGTTCTGTCGCCACTGAAGATACGGGTGCCGTCAACAATCCATAACGGTTCTTTCGATGCACTCATGGATCCTTCTCCGCGCACCCTCAGGTTTAACCGCTGTTTGGTGCTCGATGCATCATCGGAATTGGGCATCACCTGCAGTCCGGGAACGATACCTTCCAGGAGGTTGTCAACACGTCCAACCGGTAAGGTCTCTATTCTGTCAGCGTTTACCTGGAATGCCGAGCCCACCATGTCGGTTCTTTTCTGCACCGTGCCATACGCACCTATCACCACCACATCGTCAAGCATTGCAACATCTTCTTTCAGTGTTACATCTATTCTGCTTTTTCCGTTCCACACCCTCTCCTGTTTTTCAAAACCTATATATGAAAAAACGATTGTCGAGTTAGCCGGTACCTTTAACGTAAAGTTACCGTCAATATCAGTAACAGTACCGTTCGCGGTACCCTTCTGTACAACATTCACACCAATCAGGTATTCACCGTAAGCATCTTTAACAGATCCTTTTGCCTCTCTGTCTTGTGCAGAAGCATAGTTGATTGAAGTAATAAAAAACAAAAGCATACACCAGGTCAGATGCGCTTTACATCTAATCGAACTTTTATTCATGTTCGCAATTTATTATTTAACAATTATTATTCCGTATTTGTGATCATTTCATAAACACAGCTATTCCTTCTCAGTTTCGCCGGGAAGTTATTTTATGGCATTCAGAGCACATAAAATCAAAACGCGCGTAAAGATAGTGAAAAAATAATAATAGGACAGTATAAATTTATATTAAATGACGTTATGTACTAATTTTGAGTGTTATGATATGACAATATTTTCAGCTTTGAGAGTATCAGTCTGCTTGAAAGAATCTAAAATTAGAAGATTTGTCATTATAATCACTGTGTCTGCTCCGAAAACC
>NZ_DIQL01000047.1:60485-60723 GCF_002427225.1 Proteiniphilum sp. UBA5463
AATATTGGAATTCAATTTCAGAATTGTGCTCATTCGATTTCGTATTCAGCTCAACCAATATCGATTTTTAAACCGCCAAGTCTACGCCGAAGCCTGCGCACACATATCACAACAGATATACATGTAATTGTAATCAAAATTTCAATGTCATGACAAAAGTATTCAGAGTTACCTCGAATCTTGAATCCAGTTATCAAGAGATAGAGTGATATTCGCCCCGTTCCAACGCTGTTATGTC
>NZ_DIQL01000047.1:60864-65461 GCF_002427225.1 Proteiniphilum sp. UBA5463
CTGTTATGTCGGCATTAGTTGTTATAATTAGCTATAAGGTTGTAAGAATTTTTGCTAAGAAAAATTCTATAGATTATTGCTGAATGCTTTGAATATTAGATAGATTGGTAGAAATCGATTCTCTTTCGCCTTTAGAAGCAACATCTAAAATGGAATCTCAGGAACGAACAAATATAGATTAAAACATGTATATTTGTGAAAGTTAAGTAATCAATGCAATAAAAATAATATTCCTATGATTAAAAGGACAATACTAATTTTGTTTTTATCGTTTTTTGTTTTTTCATTAAATGCACAAAAACTCTCCTTCAAAAAAGACGGTACTTTTAAAATAGTACAGTTTACCGATATGCACTACATTCACGGGAATCCGAAATCCGATACAACTTTACTGCTTATATCCCGTGTTTTGGATGCTGAAAAGCCCGATATGGTCGTCTTTACGGGTGATATAGTAACCGGCCGCCCCGTACGGGAAGGATGGGATGCCCTTACAAAATTCGTTATCGATCGTCAAATACCTTTTGCCGTGGCATTAGGTAATCATGATCATGAGCAAGGCTTTACTCGCGAGGAGATTGCCCGCATAATTACAGCCTACCCTTATAATCTCAATACAATTTCAGTACCCGGCGTTACAGGTGTGATGAATGATGTAATCCCCATTTACGGAAGTGACAAACATCTGAAAGTAAACTCACTCATCTACTGTTTTGACTCAGGAGCTTATTCTACTATCGACGGAATAAAGGGGTACGGATGGATTACACCTGAACAAATTGAATGGTACAGGAATAAGAGCTTGCGATACACCATTGATAATAACTTCAAGCCATTGCCGGCATTGGCATACTTCCACATTCCCCTGCCTGAATACCGGCAAGCATTCAATGATGAAAAAAACGTTCGTTTTGGGGTGAGGCTTGAGGATGAATGCCCTCCCGAGCTCAACACGGGGCTCTATTTTGCAATGCGTGAGATGCGGGATGTGATGGGTGTTTTCACCGGGCATGAACATGTAAATGATTACATCGTCAACTATAATGATATTGCGCTTTCTTACGGATGCTTCAGTGGCTGGAGGACAACCTACGTACCACAAATGAATGGTGTTCGTGTAGTGGAGTTAAAAGAAAATAAGCGTGAGTTTGATACCTGGATTCATCTGCTTGATGGACGGATCAAAGACAAAGTCTCTTTTCCGGATGATTTCTCTGGTTCCGTGAAATAAACAAAAATAGAACTCAATGTGTCCCGCTTATCGCTATACTAATAGTGCCCAGAATTGCTGTAATCGCTTTAGAATGTGCTGCCTCTTAATTTGTACCACGATTGTTACGTATGTTTTCCGTTTCAAAATTCTGGATCATATCTTAGTTGATTATTCAATTAGCTCGCCAATTTTTAAGTCGGTTTTTGTAAATATCATCGTATGATTGTAAATACAGTAATCTCTCCGGTTTTGAGAGTTTTTCGATCTTGAATGTGATCTCTTGCCCAAAAGACAGCAGTGGAACTAAAATCAGTGTTATGCCAGTAATCTTGGCTTTAAATTCGCCTTTTTCGGTTTTAACTATGTATCTTTCTTTATGTTCCGAAATTATTCTACCAATTTCAAAGTCTTCAAGGTTATTCTCAATCCTTAATTTTTCAATTTTATCATTATATCCTAGATCATCTAATTTCATATCCGTATCAATCTACTTTATTTGAGAAACCTGCTGAAGAACTTCCACAGCTCATCACCCGTATCCAAATCATCCCAGAACCAGGAATGTCCACCTCCAATCATCTCATACAACCACACTTCACTGTCATTGGTTCCACCGGAAAAACGGTGCTTCACGATTGTGCGGTTATTGGGCGCTTTTCCGATGACCGTATCGGTTTGCATGAGCGTGCAGCGGTTCTTAGCCGCACAGAAGTGTGCGGCAAGGGGCACAGGAATATATTCACCCCATCCCCCCTTATTATCGGGATCGCCTTCCCAGACAGAAATCTTATCATCCGTGCCGTGGATTTCGAAGAGGGAAACAGGGTGGGTAGAATTGTCGCTTTTGTAAAGCCATTCCATCATCAATCCGGATACCGGCGCAACGGCAGCAAACAGATCCGGTTCCCGGGCTGCCAACTGATAACACATCTCCCCTCCGTTCGACATCCCCACGCAAAAGACATTCTGTTTGCTGAAGCCATGCTTCTGTTGCAGATGACGGACCAGCTGCGTCAGAAATTCCACGTCGTCAATCGTCATATCGTGTTGAAAGGGATACCCTACATTCCAGCCTGTCTTCCCCGTGCCGTCTTTCTCGCCCTGCGGGTAACAGACCGCAAAGCGGTGACGGTCGGCCGTTTCGTTTAATATGTCCGGGGTTGGATTACCGTACCCATGCAGTACAATGACCAGCGGTCCATTCTCCGGCATGTTTTCCGGTATATGCAACCGATACACCCGTTCAATGCCTTCACACTGCAGGGTATATTCCGGCGTATTGTCGGCACGTACACTGCCAACGGCAGCAACAAAAAGCATGAGTACTGTCAAGAAGGATCTGGCAGTCAGAACTTCAAATAAATGTTTCAAGTCAGGTAATCGCATAAAAAATAGTTTTTACTAAAAGAATAATTTCAATCGTTTTATCATCAATTTTCAGTATCTGTTCACTATCTCGCTTAATAATCATCAACCTTTTACATTCTAATACGTTGGAAAGTTTCAATAATGCTCCAACCTCTCTATCGAATGTGTCATCGCTGTTATCAAGGTCATAGCACACTTGAATGGCAATGGCTTCACCAGGGATATAAAAATCCACTTCAACTCCTTTTGGTTTCCTTATCAACCAGCTTGCCGGCTATATTTTGTAACGAAGAAATCAGCCAGGTATCTTTGACATATCCTATATAGTTGATTATTGTTGTTTTGCCTACTTCCGCTCTGGTCGATGACACCATGTTGCTTACTCTTGAAAATGACACGGGTTGCTTCATCTTGATTCATTTCGGGGCTTACCCTTCCAAACTCTTCAGAGCTTATCGGCTAATTTTATAATCACATCCTCTTTTATAATTTCCTCAACGTTTGTCAGCGGTAAAACGACATGATTCAGGTCTGTTCCTTCAGTCCTGCTATGTAGAATTCCTCTGGACGTGCCTACCACTATTACACTGAGATGACGTGCGAACCCTTTCTCTAAAACAAGCTCGTTCGTTTCTTCATCGTACATGCATTTCCACGATTCGGGTTTTAATTGAAAATACGCTTTTGTTTCAACGATGATAAAGGGCACAGTTTTATTATTCGACTCAAAACGGAACGAAGCAGAAACCACTACAATTTCCTCTTTTTCCCCGGCACCGAACGCTAATTGTGTATTTACTCCTATCGGCGCATCGGGTTCGTACATATCTCTCAGTATACCAAACTGATCAGTACTCAGTCTTACTAACCTGAAGTTAATAGTTTCTTTCATGCAACATTATCATCCTTGTTTTGGAAAGTATTTTTATAGTTGACATAATCATCATTCACCCGGGTACTCAAACTCTTAGATAATGGAATTCTCGTATATGACTCATTATACGTTATTGTTTCAGGATAAACATACTGTACGTTTCCGTTCACAGAGATGAGGGTAATACCCAAAGCTTCCTCTATTTTCCATATGGTCTCGAGCGATAGATTCTCCTTACCTTTTACTATCTTACTAACATATTGCGGAGACACATTCATTCTCAATGCCAATTCCTTCTGCGATAATCCTTTTTCATCCAATTCGCTAAGGATACGAAAAGCTATTTTGGAAGATTGTTTTAACCATCCATTATTTTGTCTGTACCAATTGGCTTCCTCCTGCCAAGACGACATTTTCCCGGCAGCAAGCTCCTTTAATCTATCTAAACTTTTTCCCATAATTATCAAAGTTGAAATTCAATGAAATCAACGAGTCCGTCACCATCAAAAACATTCTCTTTCATTAAAAAGTTTCGTCCTTTTTCTAATTTGATAAGTTCTTCCATGGTATGCGCCCTTTCTTCCATCTTGTGTGTGAGTTTAATAGCTCCTCCTGTAATCACGTAAACACCCTTCTCAACACGCAGTCCATATAGCCTTAACCAACTGGGAGCATTCATGCCATAGCATTTACTTTTATTCAAATTGATGAATGAAGTTTGTAAATCATTTAGAGGTTTGAATCGTTCTTCTAGATTTATTTCATGATTATCCAGAAATTCGCTTTCAAATTCTAAAGCATCTTGAACTGTTTTATCTATTGCATATTCTATAGAAATGTACTTCCAGATAGATCGATGAAGATCTTTGTAATTGAATTTAAAAAAATTGTACAGAAACTCCGGATCTTTCCAATTGCTGAATTGAAATGCAAGCTCGTCTTTGGAAACTCCTTTATACCAAAAAGTGAATAAATTTTCTACAAAGGTAGTAACAATTTTCATAATATCAACCTACAGGTTTACTTTAACGTCATTTTATCTCTAATTTAACAAATGCTGATACAATGACTATTTAATCATTTCCCGCTACATTAATTTTCCATGGTGATCTTCTTGGTTTAGCTTATCTACAGTAACTTGT
>NZ_DIQL01000013.1:0-54137 GCF_002427225.1 Proteiniphilum sp. UBA5463
GGATATCTCTTTATAACTAAACCCCTCAATTTCCCTCAGATGGAACACCAACCGCTGATTCTCGGGGAGCTCATCAATACATCTTTCTATCAAGTAGTGTTGTTCCTTTCTTACCATTTCACTGTGTGGAGATTGATGCTCAACAAAATAGAGCTCCTCTTTTTCCTTGTCAAGTGTCCCTGTTTTTCTGATTGCCTGCGAGGCCAGCCTGTCCAGTGCCATATTCTTGGTAGCCCTGAAGCAATAGGCTTCCAAGTTATCTATATAGTTCCAATCCTCTTTTCTGCTCCACAGTTTCAGCAGTAAGTCCTGCACTATGTCCTCTGCTTCAGCTTGTTCTCTTACAATACTGTAGGCGAGCCTGAAGAGTTTGTCCTTCAGGGGCAGAATTATTTTATGAAACGAATCAATACTCATTATATAATGACGGTTGAAAGAGAAAAAAGTTACATCAGAATGCAAATTTATTCTCTTTTTTGTAAGAAACAATAAGAAAAAACAGCTCTGTGTCAATTTTATTGATCAACGCGAGAGAATTTACTCCATATATTTTAACATTTTATTCATGATATTTTATTCGTCACATTTCATTATTTCAATTATTCGTTTCATTACTCTTTGTGATTTTTTCTCTACCCTTAATCATACACGTCATTTACAAATGATCAATTATTTTTCATAAAAACCTTCGCAAACGCTTGCATATCTTACTGATTATTTGTAATTTTGTGCCGTTTTTCACTCGAAGTGAAAGGTTATATAATGATAATCAGTCTATTATTATACGCACAGAGTGGGAAAAGTGGTTAAATAGCAATTATTTAAAAATATAGAAATACAAAAAAAAGAAAGCAGAAAATGCCTACAATTCAACAACTAGTAAGAAAAGGACGTACCACCCTTACGGAGAAGAGTAAATCGCCTGCTTTGGATTCTTGTCCGCAGCGCCGTGGCGTGTGCGTGAGAGTGTATACTACTACACCCAAGAAGCCAAACTCAGCGATGAGAAAGGTTGCACGTGTACGTTTGACTAACTCAAAGGAAGTGAATGCCTACATCCCCGGAGAAGGACATAACCTGCAGGAGCACTCCATTGTGCTTGTGCGTGGCGGACGTGTAAAGGATCTCCCCGGTGTACGTTATCACATTGTGCGTGGTTCATTGGATACAGCCGGAGTAAGCGGCCGCACCCAAAGACGTTCCAAATATGGGGCTAAACGTCCCAAGGCAGGTGCTAAAACTGCGGTTAAAGGGAAAAAGTAATCCATCCCCGCTAAGCATCATTTTAAGTATAATTAAATGTATTATCGCTGTTGAAATTTTTGGAGTACGCTACTTATTACAGGTTGAGTAAATAAATTCGGAGGAATTTGTTGAAGACATATAAATGGCAGCCAAACAACACACAATTTTTTAAACAATGAGAAAAACAAAACCCAAAAAAAGGCAGGTTCTCCCGGATCCTGTTTATGGTGATGTAAGGGTAACAAAATTTGTTAACCACCTTATGTATGATGGTAAGAAAAGTATCTCTTACGATATATTCTATACTGCTCTGGAGAATGTAAAGGCTAAAATGCCCAATGAAGAGAAGTCGGCTCTTGAGATATGGAAAGCCGCGCTCGATAATATAACACCTCAGGTGGAAGTTAAATCGCGCCGTGTTGGTGGTGCTACTTTTCAGGTTCCCACGGAAATAAGACCGGAAAGAAAAGAATCCGTTTCAATGAAAAACCTCATTCTTTATGCACGAAAAAGAGGAGGTAAAACAATGGCTGACAAGCTTGCAGCCGAGATTGTTGATGCTTATAACAGTCAGGGTGGTGCTTTCAAGCGCAAAGAAGATATGCATAGAATGGCAGAAGCAAACCGTGCTTTTGCTCATTTCAGATTTTAAAATTGATAGAAGGTAAAAAAGATGGCTAAGGGTTCAAAAGAGACATTAAACTTCACTCGTAACATTGGTATCATGGCTCATATTGACGCCGGCAAGACCACCACATCTGAGCGGATTCTGTTTTATACAGGTTTAACGCATAAGATCGGAGAGGTTCACGATGGCGCAGCAACCATGGATTGGATGGAGCAGGAGCAGGAGCGTGGTATAACCATTACATCTGCTGCTACTACCACGAGTTGGAAATTTGATAACAATACTTATAAGATAAATTTGATAGACACTCCGGGGCACGTTGACTTCACAGTAGAAGTTGAACGCTCACTTAGGGTGTTAGACGGTGCCGTGGCCGCATTTTGTGCTGTAGGAGGTGTTGAACCGCAGTCGGAGACCGTGTGGCGTCAGGCAGATAAATACAAGGTTCCTCGAATAGGCTATGTGAACAAGATGGACCGTTCGGGAGCCAATTTTTTTGATGTTGTACGTCAGGTAAAAGAGATGCTTGGCGCTAAGGCTTGCCCTATTCAAATACCTATTGGTGCTGAAGAAAATTTTAAGGGCGTCGTTGATCTTGTTACAATGAAAGCCCTTTATTGGCATGATGAGACAATGGGAGCTGATTACGATATTACCGACATTCCTGCCGATTTGCTTGATGAAGCCCGTGAATGGCGCGAAAATATGTTAGAGACAATTGCCGAAATTGACGATAAGCTCATGGAGAAATTCTTTGACGATCCCAATTCAATCACAGAGGATGAGATAAGGAGCGCTATCAGAAAAGGCACATTGTCTATGGAGATTAATCCTATGATTTGCGGATCATCTTTCAAGAACAAAGGTGTGCAGACTTTACTGGATGCTGTTTGCGCCTATCTGCCAAGTCCTCTTGATACTGATGCAATAACAGGTACCGATCCTGGCGACTCCACCAAGGTTCTTGTCCGTCATCCCGATCCCAGCGAGCCAATGTGTGCCCTGGCATTCAAGATTGCAACAGACCCGTATGTTGGGCGTCTCTGTTTCTTCCGTGTTTACTCGGGCGAACTTGATGCAGGATCATATGTTTACAACGCACGTTCAGGGAAGAAAGAGCGTATCTCGCGCCTCTTCCAGATGCATTCAAATAAACAGAACCCGAAAGATTTTATCGGAACAGGAGATATCGGTGCCGGAGTAGGTTTTAAGGATATTCGTACCGGGGACACTTTATGTGATGAAAACAAGCCCATTATTCTTGAGGCAATAGATTTCCCAGATCCGGTTATTGGAATTGCTGTTGAGCCAAAAACGCAGAAAGATCTTGATAAACTTTCTAACGGATTGGCCAAACTGGCAGAAGAAGATCCCACTTTCACCGTTAAAACGGATGAAGAGACCGGGCAGACAGTTATTTCCGGGATGGGTGAACTTCACCTTGAGATCATTATCGAAAGGTTGAAACGTGAGTTCAAGGTTGAGGCCAATCAGGGTAGGCCGCAGGTTTCTTATAAGGAGGCTATCTCCAAGCCTGTTGAATTGCGTGAAACATATAAGAAGCAGACAGGAGGTCGTGGTAAGTATGCCGATATGATAGTACGCGTGGAGCCTGCCGACAGCGATTTTGAAGGCGAACTGCAATTTATTGATGAAGTGAAGGGTGGTAATATACCTAAAGAGTACATACCTTCCATTCAGAAAGGGTTCCAGCGTGCAATGAAAAATGGCATTCTTGCAGGCTATGCGCTGAATAAGTTGAAAGTGACAGTAATTGATGGTTCGTACCACCCGGTAGACTCTGATCAGCTTTCGTTTGAGATTTGTGCCATGCAAGCTTTCAAGAATGCATCTGAAAAAGCCGGACCTATACTTCTGGAGCCAATTATGAAGGTTGAAGTGGTTACTCCCGAAGAGAGTATGGGAGATGTTATCTCCGACTTGAACAAACGTCGCGGCCAGGTAGAGGGAATGGAATCGAACCGTTCCGGAGCACGTGTGGTAAAAGCAAAGACACCGCTTTCAGAGATGTTCGGATATGTAACTGCTTTGCGCACAATTACATCGGGACGAGCAACCTCAACAATGGCTTTTTCGCACTTTGAAGAGGTTTCTTCTTCCATAGCAAAACAAGTATTAACGGAAGTAAAAGGCCGTGTAGATTTGATTAAATAATTTATAGTATATGAGCCAAAAAATCAGAATTAAACTGAAATCATACGATTACAGCCTGGTTGATAAATCAGCCGAGAAAATCGTAAAGACCGTAAAAGCTACGGGTGCAGTAGTCAGTGGCCCTATTCCGTTGCCTACACACAAACGCATTTTCACCGTGAACCGTTCAACGTTTGTGAACAAAAAATCGCGTGAACAGTTCGAGCTCGCTTCATTCAAACGCCTAATTGATATTTACAGCTCTACGGCAAAGACAGTGGATGCATTGATGAAGCTTGAATTGCCCAGCGGTGTAGAAGTGGAGATTAAAGTATAATTATAAAACAACAGAGAAATGCCAGGATTATTAGGAAAAAAAATCGGAATGACATCCGTTTTCAGTGCTGATGGAAAAAATATTCCATGCACTGTTATCGAAGCAGGTCCTTGCGTAGTTACTCAGGTGAAGACCGTTGAAAATGACGGTTATGACGCAATTCAGCTCGGGTTTGAAGACAAAAAGGAAAAACATACCACGAACCCTGAAAAAGGTCACTTTAAAAAAGCCGGAGTAACACCCAAGAGACACTTGGCCGAGTTCAAAGGTTTTGGGAACGAATATAAAGAAGGTTCCGAAATAGGTGTTGATATTTTTAACGGGACCATTTACGTTGATGTGATCGGAAAATCGAAAGGAAAAGGTTTTCAGGGTGTTGTTAAACGCCACGGCTTTGGCGGTGTTGGTCAGTCCACACACGGTCAACACAACAGGCTGCGTGCTCCTGGATCTATCGGCGCATGTTCCTATCCAGCAAAAGTATTTAAGGGAACTCGCATGGGCGGCCAGATGGGTAACAAACGTATAACCGTTCAAAACCTGCAGGTGATTAAGGTAATACCCGAGCACAATCTTTTATTGCTAAAAGGTTCTGTTCCGGGAAGTAAAGGTTCAATTGTAGCAATCGAAAAATAAGATGGAATTAAGTGTTTATAATATAAAAGGAGAGGTAACAGACAAAAAGGTGACGCTCGACGATTCCATTTTCGGGATTGAACCTAACAATCATGTTATCTGGTTAGATGTAAAACAGTATCTGGCCAACAGGCGTCAGGGTACGCATAAGTCAAAAGAGAGAAGCGAAATTACCGGAAGTACACGCAAGCTCATTCGTCAGAAGGGGAGTGGCGGTGCACGCCGAGGAGATATTAAATCTCCTGTTTTGGTCGGTGGCGGGCGAGTTTTTGGCCCTAAACCAAGGTATTACGGATTCAAGGTGAACAAAAAGGTGAAAGAGTTGGCTCGTAAGTCGGCACTTTCACTGAAAGCAAAAAATAATGCTATTATTGTAGTAGAGGATTTTGTTTTTGATTCACCAAAAACAAAACAGATTGTAGAGATTACGAAGAATCTGCAACTCTCTGATAAAAAGCTACTTTTAGTTTTGCCGGGTCAGAATAAAAACGTATATTTGTCGGCTCGAAATTTAAGCAGAGTCAATGTTGTAACAGCTTCTGATATAAATACATATAAAATTATGGACTGTGCAAATCTCGTAATAACCGAGTCGTCGGTTGCTGTGATTGATAACTTATTAAAAGCATAAGGAGAGAGAGAAGATGAGTGTAATTGTAAAACCCATATTCACAGAAAAGCAAACCGCAATAACGGAAAAGTTTGAAAACCGTTACGGTTTTATCGTTGAGCCTTCTGCCAATAAAGTTGATATCAAAAATGCAGTTGAAGAACTTTACAACGTACATGTAGAGCATGTAAATACAATGAAATATGATGGTAAGCTGAAAAGCCGATATACAAAATCGGGTGTGGTTACAGGACTTACGCCATCGTATAAAAAAGCAATCGTAACCTTGAGAAAAGGTGAATCAATCGATTTATTTAGCAATATTTAAAAGAGATGGCAATACGTAAATTAAAGCCCACTACACCGGGGCAAAGACACAAGATTATCGGTTCATTTGAAAATGTCACTGCAAGTGTACCGGAGAAATCTCTTGTACTTGGTAAGAAAACGTCAGGAGGCCGCAACAGTCAGGGTAAGATGACTGTTAAGAATGTAGGAGGCGGACATAAGAGGCGGTTCAGAATTATCGATTTCAAGAGAACAAAAGATGGTATCCCGGCCGTTGTTAAAAGTATAGAATATGATCCTAACCGCTCAGCTCGCATAGCACTATTATATTATGCAGATGGCGAAAAGGCCTATATTTTAGCTCCTAACGGCTTAAAAGTTGGAACCACAGTGATGTCGGGGCCAGGTGCTGCCCCTGAAGTTGGAAACGCGCTCCCACTGTCTGTAATTCCTATAGGAACTGTAATTCATAATATTGAATTACGCCCGGGTCAGGGAGCCAAGATGGCACGATCAGCCGGAACATTCGCACAATTGGTATCTCGTGAAGAGAAATATGCAATTATAAAAATGCCTTCCGGAGAAGTTCGCAAAATTCTGTCGGCATGTAAAGCTACTGTTGGAAGTGTTGGTAATTCGGACCATGCTCTGGAACAATCAGGGAAGGCCGGCCGTTCAAGATGGTTAGGACGTCGTCCGCGCACTCGCGGGGTTAGCAAGAACCCTGTTGATCACCCAATGGGTGGGGGTGAGGGACGTGCTTCAGGAGGCCATCCAAGATCAGCCAAAGGCTTATATTCAAAGGGCTTGAAGACAAGAGCCCCGAAAAAACATTCTTCTAAATACATTGTAGAGAGAAGAAAAAAGAAGTAATCTGATTAATTATTAAAAATTATGAGCAGGTCATTAAAAAAAGGTCCATATATCAATCTCAAATTAGAAGAGAAGGTAATTACCATGAACGAGAGCGGCAAAAAATCCGTGATCAAAACATGGGCACGAGCCTCTATGATATCTCCTGATTTTGTTGGACACACCATCGCTGTGCACAACGGGAACAAATTCATCCCCGTTTATATCACAGAGAACATGGTTGGGCATAAACTGGGCGAATTCGCTGTTACCCGTACGTTCCGCGGACACGCTGGCAACAGAAAGAAATAAGATCAGGGCGCTTAACGAATAAAGTAAAACAGAAAAAGACATGAGTGCTAGAAAAAGAATATCAGCCGAACAAAGAAAGGAAGAGCGTAAGGATGTCTCTTTCGCTATATTGAGGAATGTCCCCAGCTCGCCGCGTAAAATGCGATATGTCGCTGACATGGTTCGAGGTATGGAGGTGTTCAGAGCGTTGGGCGTTTTAAAGTTCTCCAACAAAGAAGCATCCGGTAAAATTGAAAAACTGCTGCTTTCAGCTATTGCTAACTGGGAACAGAAAAACGAACGTAAAGCCGAAACAGGCGAACTCTATATAAAAACAATAACTGTTGACGAAGGAACTACACTTAAAAGGCTTCGTCCAGCTCCGCAAGGCCGGGGATACAGAATCCGCAAACGTTCAAATCATGTGACGATTGTGGTAGATACAATGAATAAAGAAGAACAAGAACAAGGATAACAAGATGGGACAAAAAGTAAATCCGATAGCAAATCGTTTAGGAATCATCAAGGGATGGGACTCTAACTGGTACGGCGGAAATAATTATGGTGACATTTTGCTGGAAGACAATAAGATCCGCACCTATTTGAATGCCCGTCTTGCCAAAGCAAGTGTATCTCGAATCGTTATTGAGCGAACATTGAAACTGGTGACTATCACAATTTGTACAGCTCGCCCCGGGATTATTATTGGTAAAGGGGGCCAGGAAGTTGACAAGTTGAAAGAAGAGTTGATGAAGATCACCGACAAAGATATACAGATAAATATTTTTGAGATAAAAAAACCGGAACTCGATGCAGTTATTGTAGCAAATAACGTTGCACGCCAGATTGAAGGTAAAATAGCATATCGCCGCGCCGTGAAGATGGCTATTGCTTCTACCATGAGAATGGGGGCCGAGGGAATCAAAATTCAGGTGTCAGGTCGTTTGAACGGAGCTGAGATGGCTCGTTCGGAGATGTATAAGGAGGGTAGGACCCCACTTCATACTTTCCGTGCCGACATTGATTACGCGCAAGGTGAAGCGCTGACAAAAGTAGGTCTGATAGGTATCAAAGTATGGATTTGCCGTGGTGCGATCTATGGCAAAAAAGATCTTTCACCTTCGTTTGCAACTTCAAAGGACAGCCGTTCTCACAGTGGCGGAGGCCGTGGCGGAAACAGGCCTGAAGGTGGAAGAGGGGGCAGACGCAGAAGAAATAAAAACAATGCTTAATTGAAGAAAATATGTTACAACCTAAGAAAACAAGATTCAGAAGACAGCAGAAAGGCCGCATGAAAGGCTATGCCGGCCGCGGCAATCAACTGGCGTTTGGCTCTTTTGGCATAAAATCATTGCAATCCAAATGGATTACCGGAAGCCAGATAGAAGCTGCCCGTATCGCTGTAACGCGCTACATGCAACGTCAGGGACAGGTTTGGGTTCGTATTTTCCCAGATAAGCCTATCACAAAAAAGCCTGCAGAGGTACGTATGGGTAAAGGTAAAGGTAATCCCGAAGGATTCGTTGCTCCCGTTACTCCCGGCAGAATTATTTTTGAGGTTGAAGGAGTACCTTATGAAGTTGCAAAAGAGGCTTTGCGCTTAGCAGCTCAGAAATTGCCGGTTACCACTAAATTTGTGGTTCGAAGAGATTATGATAATGAGAAAAAATCGTAAATCGAGATGAGAAAACAAGAAGAATTAATAGAACTGTCCGGGAAAGATCTGAAAGAGAGATTAGATGCCGAAATGATAGCACTTACAAGGATGCGTATCAATCACAGCATAACTCCACTTGACAATTCTGGCTTATTGAAAGAGAAACGCAGGGATATTGCACGTATAAATACAGAACTTCGTGCAAGAGAGTTGAAAAAAGAACAATAACAGAGAAATGGAAACGAGAAATTTAAGAAAAGAAAGAATCGGGGTCGTTTTCAGCAATAAAATGGATAAAACTGTCACTGTTGCTGTAAAATGGAAAGAGAAACACCCTATATATGGGAAGTTCGTTAATAAAACGAGAAAATTTCACGCCCATGATGAAAAGAACGACTGTAACATTGGTGATACAGTCCGTATTATGGAGACTCGTCCTTTGAGCAAAAAAAAGAGATGGAGAGTGGTTGAAGTAATTGAGAGGGCTAAGTAAGATGATACAACAAGAATCAAGATTAACGGTTACCGACAACAGCGGCGCCAAGGAAGCACTCTGCATTCGCGTGCTTGGTGGAACTAGAAGACGTTACGCGTCGGTTGGGGATGTCATAGTTGTTTCTATCAAGAGCACAATCCCTTCGAGTGATATTAAGAAAGGTGCCATATCAAAAGCGATCATCGTTCGTACGAAAAAAGAGATTCGCCGTGCAGACGGTTCGTATATACGCTTCGACGACAATGCCTGCGTTCTGCTGAACAATGCCGGTGAATTGAGAGGAAGTCGTATCTTCGGTCCCGTTGCCCGTGAACTGCGTACCACGAACATGAAGATTGTTTCATTAGCACCAGAAGTATTATAATCTATTAAGCAATCACAGGCAATGAGTAAATTACACATAAAGAAAGGCGACATTGTTTACGTGAATTCCGGTGAAGATAAAGGTAAAACCGGACGTGTACTAACGGTTCTAGTTAAAAAGAACCGTGCAGTAGTGGAAGGCGTAAACATAGTGTCAAAACATACAAAACCCAATGCTCAAAATCCAAATGGAGGTATTGAAAAGAAAGAGGCTTCAGTTCACATCTCCAATTTAAACCCGGTTGATCCTAAAACAGGTAAACCCACTCGCATTGGGCGTAAGGAAAACAGTAAAGGCAAATTAGTACGTTACGCTAAAAAATCTGGGGAGGAAATTTAATGAGTACTACAACATACCAAGTTAGTTTAAAGAAGGATTATAAAGAGCGTATTGTTCCTGCTTTGATGAAAGAATTCAATTACAAATCGGTAATGCAGGCACCCAGACTCGAGAAGATAGTAATTAATCAGGGTTTGGGCATTGCTGTGGCAGACAAAAAAATCATCGAGACAGCGATCAACGAACTTACTGCTATCACTGGACAAAGAGCAGTGGCAACCGTTTCACGCAAAGATATATCAAATTTTAAATTGCGTAAAAAAATGCCTGTAGGCGTGAGAGTTACACTTCGTCATGATAAAATGTATGAATTCCTTGAAAGATTAGTACGTGTGGCTCTGCCTCGTATACGTGACTTCAAGGGTATAGGGGCCAAGCTTGATGGAAGAGGCAACTACACGTTGGGTATTGAGGAACAGATTATTTTCCCGGAGATCAACATTGATACAATAACACGTTTGCTGGGAATGAATATTACTTTCGTTACTACTGCTCCTACCGACGAGGAAGGTTATGCTCTTCTTAGAGAGTTCGGTTTACCGTTTAAGACAGAACATTCGCATTAAGCTGTGTTGGCATAAGTCAGGCTACGTTTGAGTTATGCTGCTGGCTGGCAAACTATTTCTTTAATAAATGCAGTCACAAGCAAGTTTTATTGCATTATGTTGCAGAGAGAAATAGTAGAATATAGTTCAATGAATAATTTTAATGAACAAAAAAAATTAATATATAATGGCAAAAGAATCAATGAAAGCCCGAGAGGTGAAGAGAGCCAGGATGGTTGCCCGTTATGCCGAGAAAAGAGCAAAGTATCTGGCAGAGGGTGATTACGAAGCACTTCAATCCATTCCCAAGAACGCTTCCCCGGTACGATTGCACAACCGTTGTAAAATTACCGGACGCCCCAAAGGATATATGCGCCAGTTCGGCATCTCTCGTATCCAGTTCCGGGAAATGGCATCTAAAGGCCTGATTCCCGGTGTGAAGAAGGCTAGCTGGTAATAGATGGATAAACCGAAAAGTGAAAAAACTGGGAAAAGGTTTGATCAATTACCGGCGACTTTAAAGAAATGACGTTTTATTAAATATTGTCCCGGCGGTCGGGATCAATTTAAATTTTTAGTATATGACAGATCCAATAGCAGATTATTTGACGCGGCTACGAAATGCCATCCAGGCGAAGCATCGTGTGGTGGAGATACCCGCATCGAATCTAAAAAAAGACATCACTAAGATTCTTTTTGAAAAAGGCTACATACTTAATTATAAGTTTGTAGAGGATGGTCCCCAGGGCACAATAATGATTGCCCTGAAGTACGATCCTGTAAACAAAGTAAACGCGATTAAGAAATTGAAGCGTGTATCAACGCCCGGTTTACGCCAGTATGTAGGTTACAAAGATATGCCGCGCGTACTCAATGGCCTGGGTATTGCCATATTATCTACTTCAAATGGAGTAATGACAGATAAAGAAGCCCGTGAACATAAAGTTGGCGGAGAAGTATTGTGTTTCGTTTATTAATCTGAAGGAGAGAAAAATATGTCAAGAATAGGAAAATTACCCATTACGCTGCCTGCAGGTGTTGCAGTGACAGTAGGAGAAGATAATGTGATCACAATGAAAGGCCCTAAAGGGGAGCTAAATCAGCAGATTGGCCTTGATATGAAGGTGGAGGTTAGCGATGGTGTGCTTTCCATTGAACGCTCCGATGATGATAAAGAGAGCCGCTCTCTGCACGGGCTTTATCGTTCATTGCTGCACAATATGGTTATTGGCGTTTCAGAAGGTTTCCGTAAAGAAATGGAACTTGTTGGTGTTGGTTATCGTGTGACCAACAACGGGCAAATTCTGGAATTATCTCTTGGTTATACACACAGTATTTTTATGGAATTACCCAAAGAGATAAAGGTGGAGACCAAAATGGAGAGAAACAAGAATCCTCTTATTATTCTGGAATCTTGTGATAAACAACTACTCGGACAGGTATGTGCTAAAATCCGTTCGTTCCGCAAGCCGGAGCCTTACAAAGGTAAAGGTATTCGCTTCGTAGGTGAACAGGTACGTCGCAAGTCGGGTAAAACAGCAGGTAAATAATCTACGTAAACTGAAATCGCAATGTTAACAAAGAACGAAAGAAGATTAAAAATCAAAACTCGTGTACGCGGTAAAGTTCACGGCACTGCCGAGTGCCCCCGTCTTTCCGTATTCAGGAGCAATAAACAGATATATGCCCAGGTAATTGATGATAATAGCGGTACCACGCTGGCATCTGCATCATCTCTGAAACTGGAAGATAAACTTCCTAAAAAAGAGATTGCCGCTATGGTGGGACAGCTTATCGCAGAAAATGCCAAAGAAGCAGGAGTAGAAAAGGTAACGTTCGACAGAAACGGTTACTTGTATCATGGACGTATTAAAGAACTGGCTGATGCCGCCCGTAAAGGAGGGCTTAAATTTTAACGATTATGGCAGTAAAAAATAACAAGGTAAAATCAACAAACGATATCGAATTAAAAGACCGTTTAGTGGCTATTAATCGTACAACCAAAGTTACCAAGGGAGGCCGTACTTTCACATTCGCTGCAATGGTTGTTGTTGGAAACGAAGATGGTATCATTGGATGGGGCTTAGGAAAAGCAGGTGAAGTTACAACCGCCATTGCCAAAGGTGTGGAAGCCGCTAAGAAGAATCTAATCAAGGTTCCCGTTTACAAGGGGACCATTCCGCACGAGCAGGTTGCCCGTTACGGCGGAGCCGAGGTGTTTCTTAAACCAGCTTTTACCGGAACAGGTGTAAAGGCAGGAGGTGCTATGCGTGCCGTGCTTGAGAGCGTGGGGATTACCGACGTGCTGGCTAAATCGAAAGGATCTTCCAACCCGCATAACCTTGTAAAAGCAACTATCGAGGCTTTGACTGAACTGAGAGACCCCTTTACGGTAGCGCAAAACAGAGGTGTAAGTATAGAAAAAGTGTTTAACGGATAAAAAGGATGAAATCTGACATGGCTACAATAAAAATTAAACAGACAAAAAGTAGAATCGGAGCTCCTAAAGATCAGAAAAAGACGTTGGACGCTCTTGGACTTACAAAAATGAACCGTGTGGTGGAACACAAGGATACGCCTTCAGTGAGAGGCCTTATTCGCAAAGTGAACCATCTGGTAACGGTTGTGGATTAAAAAGAATAATAAACGATAAAAAAAGATACAAATATGGATTTATCGAATTTAAAACCGGCTGAAGGTTCAACCAAAACCCGGAAAAGAATCGGGCGAGGACCCGGATCGGGAAAAGGAGGCACTTCCACAAGAGGACATAAGGGACAGAAATCAAGATCAGGCTATTCAAAGAAGGTCGGTTTTGAAGGAGGACAGATGCCTTTGCAGCGTCGTGTCCCCAAATTCGGATTTAAGCCACTGAAAAGAGTTGAATATAAAGCCATTAATTTGGAGACATTGCAGGAACTGGTAGAATCACAGGGGTATACTAAAATTAATCCTGAAGTGCTGATGGATGCAGGCCTTATTGCCCGTAAACACTTGGTGAAAATTCTTGGCAGAGGCACATTAACAGCCAAACTTGAGGTTGAAGCTCACGCTTTTTCCAAGACAGCTGAAGAAGCTATAATCGCTGCAGGTGGAACAGCCGTAAAAATCTGAAGAAATGGGATTTGTACAGACATTAAAAAATATATGGAAGATAGAAGATCTTAGAAAAAGACTTATTATCACCGTAGGTTTTGTTGCAATTTACCGGTTCGGATCATTTGTTGTTTTGCCGGGGATAAATCCGGAACAGCTTGTAGCGTTGCAGTCAAATGCCAGTACAGGCCTTCTTAGCCTTCTCGATATGTTTTCGGGAGGAGCATTTGCCAACGCATCAATTTTCGCACTAGGTATTATGCCTTACATATCGGCTTCCATCGTTATGCAGTTGTTGGGAATCGCCGTTCCCGCTTTTCAGAAGATGCAGCATGAGGGTGAAAGCGGCAGGACAAAAATTAATCAGTATACCCGCTATCTTACAGTGGCAATTCTACTGATACAAGGGCCTGCCTATCTCTACGGAGCCGTAGGTAGAGCTATTCCTGGAGGTTTTTGGGATTGGATATTGCCATCAACAATCATTCTTGCAGGTGGAAGTATGTTTGTGTTGTGGCTTGGAGAGCGAATCACAGATAAAGGAATTGGTAACGGTATTTCGTTTATTATACTTATAGGTATCATTGCCCGTTTGCCACGCTCACTGGTTGCAGAGTACGACCGGTTGATCGATGCTCCTGGAGGGCTTATTCTTTTGTTGATAGAGTTGTTGTTCCTGGTAGCTGTTACAGCTGCTGCAATTATGCTTGTTCAGGGTGTGAGAAAGGTACCTGTACAATATGCAAAACGTATTGTTGGAAACAGACAGTATGGTGGTGTAAGACAGTATATCCCGCTGAAAGTTAACGCTGCTAACGTGATGCCGATAATCTTTGCACAGGCAATTATGTTTATCCCCATCACTATTGCACAGTTTTCAGCAAAAGAGGGAGGGGGTTTCTGGGCGTCACTGATGAGTTATACCAGCTTCTGGTATAATCTGGTCTTTGCATTACTTATAATCGCCTTTACCTATTTTTACACTGCAATTACTGTAAACCCGGTGCAGATGGCTGAAGATTTGAAACGTAACAACGGTTTTATTCCTGGTGTGAAACCTGGAAAGAGAACGGCTGAGTATATTGACACAATTATGTCTAGAATAACTTTGCCGGGTTCGTTCTTTCTGGCAATAGTCGCTATATTACCTGCTTTTGCAGGATTAATGGGAATAAACTCTCAGTTTGCACATTTTTTTGGTGGTACTTCGCTTTTGATACTCGTAGGAGTGGTGTTGGATACGTTGCAACAGATTGAAAGCCACTTGTTAATGCGCCATTATGACGGTTTCCTAAAATCGGGAGCTAAGATTAAAGGCAGAACAGGCTCAATAGCTGCTTACTAAAGTTTTGGTGAATAGATGAATAGCAGAGTGATAATACTGAAAACAGACGAAGAGATCGAGTTCATGCGTGAAGCTAACCGCTTGGTGGGTATGACGCTAGGAGAACTTTCAAAGCACATCAGGCCGGGAATAACAACCTTGCAGCTTGATAAGATCGCAGAAGAGTTTATCAGGGATCACGGTGCAGTTCCCACTTTTTTAGGATACGGCGGTTTCCCAAATTCTATCTGTACTTCGGTGAACGAAAATGTGGTACACGGCATTCCCAACAACAAACCACTGTTTGAAGGTGATGTGATCTCAATTGATTGCGGTACCAAAAAGGGAGGTTTTTGCGGTGACTCGGCCTACACTTTTTGCGTAGGAGAGGTTAACGAGAGCGTGAAGAGACTGTTGAATGTTACCATTGATGCTCTCTACAAAGGCATTGAACAGGCAAAGGAAGGCAATAGAATTGGTGATATCGGTTCAACAATACAGGCATACTGCGAATCTAATGGATATTCTGTAGTTCGCGAGCTGGTAGGACATGGTATTGGCAGACAGATGCACGAACCTCCGGAAGTGCCGAACTACGGCAGGCGGGGTACAGGCCAGCTAATTAAGAATGGCATGTGTATTGCAATTGAACCGATGATAAATATGGGTAGCAAAAATGTTGTTTTCGAAAAAGACGGATGGACAGTTAGAACCAAAGATCGAAAGCCATCGGCTCATTTTGAGCACACAATTGCTATCCGTAACGGAAGCGCTGATATTTTATCAACATTTGAATTTATTTAGTAACCACATTACATGCAGCAATAATCAGAAGACAAGCTTGCTTGAACCATGTTGTTGCTGGAAATTGTAAAAGTTACTGAAAACAACAACTAAAAAAGGAGTAACTATTAATGGCTAAACAAGCAGCAATAGAACAAGATGGAACTATTATAGAAGCATTATCCAATGCAATGTTTCGTGTAGAACTTGAAAACGGACATGAGATAACCGCCCATATTTCCGGAAAGATGCGTATGCACTATATACGTATCTTACCCGGGGACAGAGTGAGAGTGGAAATGTCGCCTTACGATCTTTCAAAAGGAAGAATTTCGTTCAGATACAAATAATTTAATTAACGACTTATAGATGTCAGTGTCAAAAACTGGCAGATATCAGATAAAAAATATACTATCATATGAAAGTAAGAGCATCTTTAAAAAAACGTACGGCCGACTGCAAAATAGTAAGAAGAAAAGGGCGTTTGTACATTATCAATAAAAAGAATCCCAAGTTTAAACAACGTCAGGGATAGCATAAGTATTTATTGTAATCAAAAAATAAATAAACATATATGGCTATAAGAATTGTAGGTGTTGATTTACCGCAGAACAAGAGAGGCGAAGTGGCGCTCACATATATCTACGGCATCGGTCGCAGTGCAGCTAACTCTATTTTAACAAAAGCTGAAGTTGATAGAGATGTAAAAGTAAAAGACTGGACTGACGATCAGGCAGCCCGTATTCGTGAGATCATCTCCAACGAATACAAAGTAGAGGGGGATCTTCGTTCAGAAGTACAATTGAATATAAAACGATTGATGGATATCGGTTGCTACCGTGGCATCCGTCACCGTATAGGATTACCCGTGCGCGGACAAAGTACAAAAAATAATGCACGTACGCGTAAGGGAAGAAAGAAAACCGTTGCTAACAAGAAAAAAGCTACTAAATAATAGACAGGTAACATGGCAAAAAGAACAGTTGCAGCAAAAAAGAGAAATGTAAAAGTGAGCGCTGTCGGACAGGCACACATCTCATCATCATTTAACAACATCATCGTTTCGTTAACCAATGAAGACGGAGAAGTGATCAGCTGGTCCTCCGCCGGGAAAATGGGATTTAGAAGTTCCAAAAAAAATACTCCCTATGCGGCGCAAATGGTTGCTCAGGATTGTGCAAAGGTAGCATATGACCTGGGATTGCGTAAGGTGAAGGCTTACGTTAAAGGTCCCGGAAACGGTCGTGAGTCAGCTATCAGAACCATTCATGGATCGGGTATCGAAGTAACGGAGATAGTAGACGTTACTCCTCTACCTCACAATGGTTGCCGCCCGCCTAAAGCAAGAAAAGTTTAATCAATAATTCATTTAAGTTTCATTCCACTTGAAACTTGAGCTGTGATTGATTACAATATAACTTCTCTGTAATCGCGGCTGCACAGTTTAGGCTTCAGTAAAAAAGTTTAATTTGTAAAATGGCAAGATATACTGGTCCAAAAACAAAAATCGCCCGTAAATTCGGCGAACCTATTTTCGGCCCCGACAAGGTCCTTTCCAAAAAGAACTATCCCCCGGGACAACACGGAAATTCTCGCAGGAGAAAAACATCGGAATATGGTATTCAGCTGCGTGAGAAACAACGTGCTAAATATACGTACGGAGTTCTCGAAAAACAGTTTCGCCTTACATTTGACAGAGCTGTACGTAGCCGCGGAATTACCGGTGAGGTATTGTTACAGTTGCTGGAATCGCGTTTGGATAATGTAGTTTATCGTCTGGGTATTGCACCTACAAGGGCTGCAGCACGTCAGCTTGTAACTCACCGTCATATTGTAGTGAACGGACAGGTTGTGAACATCCCTTCCTACACTGTAAAACCGGGTGAAGTTATCGGTGTAAGAGAAAAATCAAAATCAATGGAGGTGATTGTGAACGCCCTATCCGGTTTTAATCATAGCAAATACCCCTGGCTGGAGTGGGATAAGGCTACTATGAGCGGTAAACTCCTGCATATTCCGGAGAGAGCAGACATTCCAGAAAATATTAAAGAACAACTCATCGTAGAATTATATTCTAAACAATAATTTCATGGCAATATTAGCATTCCAAAAACCCGATAAAGTAATCATGTTACAGGAGAACACTTTCTCCGGTAAATTCGAATTCCGCCCGCTGGAACCCGGATACGGCATTACTATAGGCAATGCCTTGCGCCGTATACTGCTATCCTCACTGGAAGGATTCGCTATTACATCGGTTAAGATAGAGGGTGTGGAGCATGAGTTTGCTTCTATCCCGGGTGTTATTGAAGATGTAACAGGTATTATTCTTAATCTGAAGAAGATACGGTTCAAAAGGATAGTTGAAGAGTTTGAGACGGAAAAAGTAAGCATCGCTATTTCGGGAACGGATGTGTTTAAAGCCGGAGATATTGGTAAATTACTGACCGGTTTCGAAGTCTTAAACCCAGAACAGGAGATTTGTCGAATGAATAAGAAGGCAGAATTACGCCTTGAGCTCACAATTAACAAGGGGCGCGGTTATGTACCTGCCGATGAAAATCGTGAACTAATTTCAACAGACGATGTGCAGACCATTGCAATTGACTCCATTTACACTCCGATCCGAAATGTAAGATATGAGATAGAAGACTATCGCATTGAGCAAAAGACGGACTACGAAAAACTGGTTATTGAGATTACTACTGATGGATCCATTCATCCAAAGGAGGCGTTGAAAGAGGCAGCTAAAATACTTATTCAGCACTTTGTACTTTTCTCTGACGATAATAAAATCATGCTTGAGACATCCGATTCCGAAAGTATTGAGGAGTTTGATGAAGAGGTGCTTCATATGCGTCAGCTTCTTAAACGCAAGCTGTCTGATCTTAACCTGTCGGTAAGGGCACTCAACTGCTTGAAAGCCGCAGATGTAGAGACGCTTGGACAGCTGGTTGTACACAATAAGAATGATCTTCTTAAATTTCGTAACTTTGGAAAGAAATCTCTTACCGAACTTGAAGAGCTCCTTGAAGGGCTGAATCTGACGTTTGGTATGGATACATCGAAATATAAATTAGATAAAGACTAACAACTGCAATGAGACATAATAAGAAAAATAATCATTTAGGGCGTAAAACAGCGCATAGGGGAGCGATGTTATCCAATATGGCTACCTCGCTCATCATGCATAAACGCATCTTTACAACTGTTCCCAAGGCAAAAGAATTGAGAAAATTCGTGGAGCCTATCATTACAAAGAGCAAGGAGGATACCACTAATTCCAGACGTGAGGTTTTCAGCAAGCTGCGTAGCAAATATGCCGTTACGGAACTTTTTCAGACTGTATCGCAAAAAGTAGCTGATCGTCCCGGTGGCTATACACGCATTATTAAAACAGGTTACCGTTTGGGTGATAATGCAGCCATGTGCTTTATTGAACTTGTTGATTTCAACGAAAATATGTTGGGCGACGGCAAAGCCAAGAAGACAAGAACACGCCGCTCACGCAGAAAATCAGCAGGAGAGGGCACTACAACAACCGTTGCGGAAACTCCAAAAGTGAAGGATGATGCTAAGGAAGCTAAAGACAAAAAAGCAGAAAAAACTGAAAAAGCCAAAGAGGCAGCTGTAAAAGAAACAAAAAAGGTTGAAAATGTTCAGCCTGCTGAAGTAGCTGATAAAGTGGATGAAGTAAAAGAAGATGTTTCTGAAAAAGAAGCTGCCAAAGATATTGAGCCTGACGTTAAGGACGAAGGGGAAACAAGTGATTCATCTTCGGAAACAAGCGTTTAGTTTTTATGATAAAAACTGTGGGTGCATCGTCATCATGACGGAGATCTAAAACCTCAGTCGATGGTGTATTTGCAGTGAAGCTGTGATTTTTAAAATGTTAAACATTAAAGGAAGCGCCGCGAGTGATTCGTAGCGCTTCCTTATTTTCTGCAACTTTTGGTAATTTTAAATGTTATACCTGAAATAAGTCAGGTTAAAGTATGGAAATATTCACTTTCTTATAACTGGATCAATAGCTCCCTGCTTAATAATGCTGATTTTATTGAGTAAAAAAGAGAATTATGAAGAAGATTGTTGTTGCAGGATGCGGTTTTGGTGGATTACAACTTGTCCGGCATTTGGATAAGGGGCTATTCGATATATTAATCATTGATAAGATAAACCATCATCAGTTTCCCCCGCTTTTTTATCAGGTAGCAGCATCGCAGATTGAACCGTCCACCATTTCGTTTCCCATCAGAAAAATATTTCAAAAGAGAAGAGACGTACGTATTCGTCTGGCACAGGTCTATTCGGTAAATGATTCTGAGAAATATATTGATACCTCAATCGGTAGGTTCGGTTACGATTACCTTGTTATTGCTACCGGTAGTACCACTAATTTTTATGGTAACGGACAGATAGAGAATAATGCATTGGTGCTAAAATCCACCTATCAGTCAATCAATGTAAGAAATGTTATTCTTAACAATTTCGAAAAATTGCTCTATGCTGTGAATAAAGAGGGATTGTACAATATAATCATTGTGGGAGGTGGTGCCACAGGTGTTGAACTTGCCGGTGCTTTTGCCGAAATGACGAAGGATATACTTCCAAAAGACTATCCAAACATTGATCCCGGAAAAGTTAACGTATATCTGCTTGAAGGAGGGAAGCATACTCTTGCTGCCATGAGCCCTTTTGCCCAGAAATACTCCGAAAGTTATCTACGTTCAATGGGTGTGATAGTGAAGACAGGCGCCATTGTTCAAAATTACGATGGAGAGGTGCTCACACTTCAGAGTGGAGAGGTTATTCCTGCCAGAAACGTAATCTGGTCGGCCGGTGTTAAGGGAAATGCCATTGGGGGTATTCCGGAAGGTGCGGTATTGCAAAACGGGCGAATTAAGGTAAACCGCATAAATATGGTAGAGGGGATGCACAATGTCTTCGCTATCGGTGATGTGTCATATATGGAGACTGAACGTTATCCGCGAGGACATCCGCAACTTGCTAACGTGGCTATCGGGCAGGGTAAGAATCTGGCACGTAACCTGCAAAGGATGGAAAATAGAATAAAGCCGCTGAGGCAATATGAGTACCGCAACCTGGGCACCATGGCTACTGTAGGTCGTAACAAAGCGGTGGTGGACCTCCCGTTCGTGAGGTTCAAAGGTCGTTTTGCCTGGTTCGTTTGGATGTTTTTCCACCTTATGCTTATCCTCAGCGTCCGCAATAAACTCATTGTTTTTATAAACTGGGCGTGGAATTATTTTACCAGGAATAATTCGCTGAGGCTTATCCTCAAAGATAGCGATTAAGGCTGTATAGTCCCACCGTTCCATCCCGTCGTAAAATAAGGTTGCTATTGCAAGGTACCTCGTGATCAAGGGAGCAAACTACTCCTCCCATACAAGGTAGGCGGACACCAACCAGTGATTGAGTTTGTTATCGGAAATGGCGGTGGACTCGGGGATGCTGATGGAAAGGATATGGCTCCCGCCTTTGAGGCAGGGTAAGTTCACCTCAACCGGAGGTACGTCACTCCCGGGACACCAGTTACTGCGTGAAAGGTCAGACGAGGCCAGTGGCTCCTCGATCTCTTTTTCTGCGCGCTTGCCGTCGTGACTGATGTAAGCCATTGATCGTTTTTGAAGCCACACACCCGAGGTGGGGCTGAAGCGTCTGAACGAAGCGCAGTCGGTACGCCAGGGCGTGAAGCGGAGCACCTCGTTGCCGTCGATCGTTAGGATGTTTTCCTGCGGATGAAACTCGTCTCCCCCTGAGTGGCCGCCATGGCCGGTGGCGATATACTTCAGCCGTACATTCTTCACATGAGCCGGGAGGGTGAAGGGTATCTCCACATTACGCCGGGAAAAGATGTCGGGATGCTTCTGACCTACATAGTAGTTTGTGTTTATAAGTGGCTCAACATGAATGTTTGGTTTCTTGTCGCCTTTAATATTGCTCTCGGTAAGGGAGAGTTCTGCATTTACTTTATAGCCCTCTTTTGTCCATGTATCGATATAAATCCCTGCATATGCTTCACCTTCAAGCAGTGGAAGCAGATCGGTGATATCCTGGGTCCATGATACCTCCTTTGCCCAGCCATCAACGTATACAGGGCGGCGGCGTGAAGAGACAGAGTCTTCATTACTGCTGAAATAGCCCACTCCGAATGGTGTCATAAAACGCATCAACTCTACAGTAGGCAGATAATCTTTACCTTGTACTATGCCTGTTAGGTCCTCAAACCGGGTTGTGTCTTGCTGAGGGTAAGAGGCTCTGCCGGACGCAATGTCCAGCATCGATATTTTTGAATTTTGTGGAATAACAAAGCAGGAACCCGATTTATCCCATGGGTCGCCATTGGAAACCAGTGTGATTTTTATTTCAGCTTTCGTATAATGTTTAAATTTCGGGACAGTTAACTTTTTCAGCACAATACGTCCGTTACCAAGGTATATGAGTCCATCTTTTTCAATTACTCCGTCGGGATAGTCGGAAGGGTTGAAGAGTATTGGAGTGTCCCGGAACATATTTATGGTCACGGCTTTTTTTGTGCGTTGTGCCGAAAGTGTGCATGCGACGACAAAAAAGATCAGTATGAATGTTAGTTTTTTCATAATTTCGCTTAACTTTTGTTTGTTATGTATATTTTGCGTAAATATACAAAAATCTATTATATTTGTGGAGACAACACGATAAACATGATTATTATATGCGTATAAAAGATATCATCCAGGCAATAGAAAATCTTGCCCCTCTGCCGTTACAGGAAGAGTATGATAACAGCGGGTTGCAGGTTGGTGATCCCGGCAGGGAGGCATCAGGAGCTCTTCTGGCTATAGATGTGACAGAAAATGTGATTGACGAAGCTGTGGCGCTGGAATGTAATCTTATTATTTCGCATCACCCATTGGCTTTTAGGCCATTTAAATCGATTACAGGAAAAAACTATGTGGAACGATGTATCGTGCAGGCGATTAAAAACGATATCGTGATCTATGCAGCTCATACCAATCTTGATAACGCACAGGGCGGAGTTAACTTTAAACTGGCCGAGATGCTGGAACTTCAAAATGTGAAGGTGCTGAATCCGATGGAGCACGCATTGCTTAAAGTTGTTACAACTGTTCCGGTGCAGCATGCAGAAAGCGTGAGAAACGCGCTGTTTAATGCCGGGGCAGGGCACATAGGAAACTATGACAGCTGCAGCTACAACTTATCTGGTGAAGGTACATTCAGAGCAAGGCCGGGAGCCAATCCCAATATCGGAGAAATTAATCAACTGCATTTTGAACCGGAAGTAAGAATAGAAACAGTGATACCTGTCATGAAAAAAGAAGAGGTGTTGCGTGCATTATTGGCGGTTCATCCGTATGAAGAGCCTGTGTTCGACCTTTACCCTATAAACAACGAATGGGAGCAGAACGGAGGCGGGATAGTGGGTGTACTCCCCGAAACTATGCCGGGACAGGAGTTTCTATATATGCTGAAGGATATTTTTAACCTGCCCACTATACGACATTCAAAAATTGAGAGGAAGGAGATCAGGGATGTGGCAGTGTGCGGAGGGGCAGGAGCCTTTCTCATTCCCAGAGCCATTGCTTATGGCGCCGATGCTTTTGTGACGGGAGAGGCGAAATATAACGACTTCTATGATGTTGAGGGACGTTTGTTGCTTGCAGTAGTGGGACATTATGAATCGGAAATTTGCACAAAAGAGATTTTTTTTGATCTGATTTCGAGAAAATTTCCTACCTTTGCACTGTATAAATCGGCGTTCGATTCGAATCCCGTGAAATATCTGTAAAAGAGCGGTCCGACTTGTTCCCGCAGTTACGGAAAAATGTGGTAATGAAACGATTATATTTTCGTTTGATTACTGCATTTTTTGTTGAGAACAGATCCCTTCTAACAGGTACGTGTGGTTCATTTCTGAAATAAAATATAAATCAATAAACATATAACATCATGGCAACTAGAAAAAAAAATGTAGAACTGGAAGTATCGGTTGAAGATAAATTGAAATCTCTTTTCAAGCTTCAATCCTATCTGTCGGAAATAGACCGCATAAAAACCCTGCGTGGGGAGCTTCCCCTTGAGGTTGCAGACCTCGATGATGAGATTGCAGGGTTAGGTACCCGTATTAACAATTTTGAACTTGAGCTGAAACAGTTAGATGATAACACGAAGTTGCAGAAGGGAAAGATAGAGACCAGCAAGGTGAAGATAGAGAAGTATACAAAGCAGCTTGACAACGTACGCAACAGTAAGGAGTATGACCATCTTTCCAAGGAGATAGAGTTTGAAACACTGGAGATAGAGCTTTCCGAAAAACATATCCGAGAGTACGCGCAGGAGTCTGCGATGATTAAAGAGCAGATTAAAGCAGCCGGTGAATTGTTGGAGGAAAAAACTTCCGACCTGGAACACAAAAAAAGGGAGCTTGACGATATAGTCTCTGAAACGAAAGCACAGGAAGAGAAAATTCGTGAAAAGGCTAAAAAAACCGAGACCTCCATTGACCCGCGCCTGCTGGCGGCTTTTAAACGTATTCGTAAAAATGCCAGGAACGGCTTGGGAGTAGTACCCATTCAACGTGGTGCCTGTGGCGGATGTTTTAACAAAATACCACCTCAGAAACAGATGGATATCAAACTTGGAAAGAAAATCATTGTGTGCGAGTATTGCGGCCGGATAATGATAGATCCTGAGATGGCAGGTATCACCGAGAAATAACATTATTATCTGTTAGGAATAACAAAAAAAAGAATACCGGTCAGAATTTAAATAGAGAATTATTTCTCTATTTTGTTTTAAAATTTTCTTTTTTTGGATGGAAAAGGTGTATCTTTGCGCTCTCAGAGAAAGATACTTCGTTTTTCATACACTTCTTACTAAAAAAAACCTTTTGATTATAATGGTTGATCAAAATGATTTCAAGCAAGATTACTTATTATAACATATATGGCTAATCGAATCAAAATTAAGAAAGGCTTGCAGATTCCGTTGATTGGTGAATCGGAAGAGACACTAAGAGGTACGGTGACGAGCGAATTTGTGAAAATTTGTCCGGAAGATTTTCAAGGTGTCACTCCCAAGTTAGCCGTCAGGGTGAATGATGCTGTGAAAGCCGGATCAGCACTTTTCTACGAAAAGAATCATCCGGAGATGCTTTTTGCTTCACCTGCAAGCGGTATTGTTACAGAGATTGAGCGCGGTGAAAAACGCCGTATTCTTAACATAGTTGTGAAGGCTGATAGTACTGTAGAGTATAAAGTCTTCGGTAAGAAAGAGATCACTCCACTCTCCCCTGAAGAGATAAGACAGTCTATTCTCGATGCTGGGATCTGGTTCTTGATAAAACAAAGGCCTTATGATATCGTTGCGATGCCGGATAAACAACCACGTGATATTTTTGTCACTGGCTTCGATTCGGCCCCCCTGGCGCCCTCCTACGACTTTCTCTTGAACGGCCATGAAGAAGATCTGCAGACAGGACTGGATGCGCTGGCAAAGCTGACAGAAGGGGATGTTTATCTTTCAATTAGTACAAAGACAACAAGCAAGTCATTGCGTGAAGCAAAAAATGTTATTGTCACTGAGTTTGATGGACCACACCCGGCAGGAAACGTTGGTGTGCATATTAACCGGCTTAAACCGGTGAACCGTGGTGAAGTGGTTTGGACACTGAACGCGCTGGATGTAGCTGTAATAGGCCGCCTGTTCAATAAAGGTGTTACAGATCTTACACGTACAATAGCACTCACTGGATCAGAAATAAAGCAGACAGGGTATTACAAGATGCTCATAGGTACTGAGTTAAAGTCACTATTCGAGAACAACGTAACAGAAGGTGCTTCATTAAGATATATCAGCGGTAACCCGCTTACCGGGCGCAAGATAGAGAAGGAGGGTGTGCTAAGGGCATACGATTCACAGGTGACTGTTATTCCCGAGGGTGACGATGTGCACGAGGCTTTTGGCTGGGCATCTTTTTCTCCCGGACGCTACAGTTCAGGTGGTACATATCCAAAATATAACAAAAAATACCGTCTTGATGCTCGCCTGATGGGTGGGCCCAGGGCAATTATCGTCTCCAACGAATATGATAAGGTGTTTCCGATGGATATTTATCCTGAGCAGCTCATAAAAGCTATTATTGCATTCAATATAGACAAGATGGAGCAACTCGGCATATACGAGGTGGCTCCTGAAGATTTTGCACTTTGCGAATTTGTAGACACTTCCAAACTTGAACTGCAGCATATTGTCCGCACGGGGCTTGACCTGCTTCGCAAGGAGATGGAGTAGCCGTATAAATAAATAGTAATAACAAATATATAAAATATAGGACTTTGAAAGCGTTAAGAAAGTATCTTGATAAGATAAAACCTAATTTCGAGGAAGGTGGTAAACTGCATTGGCTTCATTCAACATACGATGCATTTGAGACATTCCTTTTTGTACCTGGTACTACATCGAAATCGGGGGTGCACATTCATGATGCGCGTGACTCTAAACGTACGATGGTCATTGTGATTATTGCACTTATACCTGCATTTCTTGCAGGTATGTATAACGTGGGCCTGCAACATTATATGGCAATCGGGCAGGATGTATCATTTCTCACAAAGTTTATATTCGGATTTCTGGCCGTTCTGCCTCAGCTTGTTGTTTCATATGTGGTTGGATTGGGTATCGAGTTTGCCGCAGCACAGGTTAAGAAAGAGGAGGTTGCCGAAGGATTTCTGGTAACTGGTATCCTTATCCCGATGATTGTGCCGGTAGATACACCATTATGGATGATCGCTGTGGCGACCGCCTTTGCGGTGATTTTTGCCAAAGAGGTGTTTGGTGGCACCGGATATAATATTTTCAACGTGGCATTGATTACACGTGCTTTCCTGTTTTTCTCTTATCCCTCTAAAATGTCGGGCGACCAGGTTTGGGTGCGTACCGGAAATACTTTCGGAATGGGACAGGGGACAGTCGTTGACGGTTTTTCCGGAGCAACTCCGCTGGGACAGTTGTCGACAACCGATGCAGTTGGTTTCGGAGAGTTCACTTTCCAGGGTATTACAGGGCAGCCCCTCTCAATAAGTGATATGTTTTTTGGATTTATCCCCGGATCGGTCGGAGAGGTATCTACATTTGCAATTTTATTGGGGGCTATTCTGTTGATTGCGACTGGTGTAGGGAGTTGGAAGACAATGCTATCAGTATTTATCGGAGGCTTGACAGGTGTGTTGCTGGTGAACTTGTTTGCAAATAATGCCATTATGGAAATGCCGGCATATTATCACTTCTTACTGGGAGGATTTGCTTTCGGTGCAGTATTTATGGCAACCGATCCGGTGACCTCTTCCAGAACAGAAAAAGGAAAATGGATTTACGGTTTTCTAATAGGTTTGCTTGCGATTGCTATTCGCGTGTTTAATCCAGGGTATCCTGAAGGTATGATGCTCGCAATACTGTTTATGAATGCGTTTGCACCGCTTATCGATTTCTATGTAGTTGATGCGAATGTTAAACGGCGGATGAAAAGAGCAACAGTAACTGCAAAGAGGGTACAACAATAAAAATAGAGAAGAGCTATGAACAGAGAAAATAGTGGATATACAATCATATATGCATCGGTAATGGTAATTATTGTTGCTCTTGGACTGGCCTTTACACACCAGGTACTTAGCGACCGGCAGACAGCAAACGTGAACATCGATAAAATGCAGCAGATCTTGCGTTCGCTCAACATCGATGCAAAACCTGCCGAAGCAGAGGAGAAATACAATGATCTGGTGAAAAATGCCTATCTCATAAACATTGAAGGTGTTAAAGTGGAAGGTACGGAGGGTACTTCTCCTTTCGATCCTGCTTTCACTGCCGAACTGAGCGATGAGAATGCAGAGGGTTTGCCAGTTTACGAAGCAGAAATTGACGGAGCAGTCAGATATATTATTCCAATGAGTGGCGCCGGACTTTGGGGACCAATATGGGGATATCTTTCAGTAGAGGCGGACGGAAGTACTGTTTACGGTTCCGAATTCGGGCATGCTGGAGAGACTCCCGGGCTGGGAGCCGAGATAGTGAGTCCAGCATTCCGTAACCAGTTTAAAGGGAGAGAATTGTTAAAAAGCGGAGTGTTCATGTCCATTGCAGTGGTAAAACCCGGTCAATCTGTAGCTGGTAGAGATTATGTTGATGGCATATCAGGTGGTACCATTACTAGTAAGGGTGTTGATCACATGTTGCTAACCAGTGTTGGAAAATATAAGAGTTTTTTAATGAATTTGAATGCTGCCAATTAAGGACAGTTTAATTAAAACAGAAATAAAATGGCATTATCAAGTAAAACAAAGGCGGTTTTATTAGGACCGCTGAATAAAAATAACCCCATTATTGTTCAGGTTCTGGGTATCTGCTCAGCTCTGGCAGTAACATCAAAACTTGAGCCCGCTATTGTGATGGCTATAGCCGTAACAATTGTAACAGCTTTCGGCAATGTAATAATATCTTTGTTGCGCAAAACCATTCCCAACCGTATTCGTATAATCGTGCAACTTGTTGTTGTAGCCGCATTGGTGACAATTGTTAGCGAGGTGTTGAAAGCTTTCGCGTATGATGTTAATAAACAGCTGTCAGTTTTTGTCGGTTTGATTGTTACCAACTGTATCCTTATGGGCCGCCTGGAAGCATTTGCACTGGGCAACGGGCCCTGGCCTTCTTTTCTCGATGGCATAGGGAATGGTCTGGGGTACGGGTGGATACTGGTAGTTGTGGGTTTCTTCCGAGAACTTCTGGGCTCAGGCACTCTCTATGGTTACCATGTCATTCCACAGTCGTTCTACAACGCAGGTTACGAAAACAACGGGCTTATGATGCTTGCCCCGATGGCAATATTACTGGTAGCTTGTATTATTTGGATTCACCGGTCGAAGAACAAGGAACTGCAGGAAGAGACCAATTGATAAAAAAATAGTTTATTACAATATATAGTATATGGACGCAATTAATTTAATTGTACGATCGATCTTTGTTGATAATATGATTTTCGCTTACTTCTTGGGGATGTGCTCATTCCTGGCGGTATCGAAAAATGTAAAAACAGCACTGGGACTGGGCATTGCCGTAACCTTCGTGCTTGTTATTACACTCCCTCTTAATTATCTGCTTGAAAACTATGTTCTCAAAGCGGGGGCATTAGTATGGCTGGGTGAAGAATTTGCAGATGTAGATTTAAGTGTTTTCAGTTTGCTTATATTCATCGCGGTAATCGCATCCTTTACACAGTTGGTGGAGATGATTATTGAACGATTCAGCCCCGCACTTTATAATTCACTTGGTATTTTTCTTCCCCTCATAGCCGTAAACTGTGCTATTCTTGGAGGTTCTTTGTTCATGCAACAACGTGAATTCGCCAATTTAGGCTTGGCTACCTCTTATGCATTCGGTTCAGGTATCGGCTGGTTGCTGGCTATAGTAGGTATGGCTGCTATTAGGGAAAAGCTGGAATACTCCAACGTGCCTAAAGCTCTGAAGGGATTAGGTATCACATTTATTATTACTGCATTAATGGCTATCGGTTTCATGAGTTTCTCAGGAATCAACATTTAATTGAATAAGACTTTTAAATATACAATATAATTATTTAAGCACATAAGTATGAGCGTATTATTGAGCGTGGCCGGATTAACGATATGGACGAGTGTTATTGTGTTCCTGCTTATCATTCTTATCCTTGTTTTAATCATTCTTATAGCTAAAGCGAAATTGATGCCGTCAGGCAATGTGAAAATTACTGTAAACGATGAGAAAGAACTGAGCGTGCCGATGGGAAGCACGTTGTTGAACACATTGCAGTCGCAGAATATTTTCCTTTCATCTGCCTGCGGCGGCGGGGGTACATGTGGCCAGTGCCGTTGCCGAGTTGTAGATGGTGGCGGTGATATCCTGCCTACTGAAAAGGGGCATTTCAACCGTAAAGAGCAGTTGAATAACTGGCGTTTGAGCTGTCAGGTGAAAGTGAAGGAAGATATGTCCATTATTATTCCTGAGGAGGTATTTGGAATTAAAGAATGGGAGTGCGAGGTGATTTCAAACCGTAACGTGGCATCGTTTATCAAGGAGTTTGTTGTTAAGTTGCCCGAAGGAGAAAAGCTCGATTTTAAACCGGGTTCATACAGCCAGATCAGGGTCCCTAAATTTGACAAGATAAAATATTCCGATTTTCATATTGACGATAAGTACAAAGGTGAGTGGGACAAGCTTAAAATGTGGGACCTTGCAGCCACCAACGAAGAAGATACTGTACGTGCCTATTCAATGGCCAACTATCCTGCCGAAGGTAATATCATCACACTTAACGTACGTGTGGCAACACCTCCTTTCGACAGAGCCAAGGGTACCTGGATGAATGTGAATCCAGGTGTAGTATCATCATATATATTCAATCTGCAACCAGGAGACAAGGTGATGATGTCAGGCCCGTTCGGAGATTTCCATCCCGTTTTAGACAGTAAACGCGAAATGCTCTGGGTAGGCGGTGGTGCCGGTATGGCTCCTCTGCGCTCGCAAATTATGCATATGACCAAGACATTGAAAACAACCGATCGCAAGATGTCGTATTTCTATGGAGCAAGAGCCTTGGTTGAGGCATTCTATCTTGAAGATTTCTACGAACTGGAGCGCGAATTTTCAAATTTCTCATTCCATCTGGCACTCGACAGGCCCGATCCGGCAGCTGATGCCGCAGGCGTGAAGTATACTCCCGGCTTTGTACATCAGGTAATTTTTGACACCTATCTGAAAGATCACGAGGCCCCGGAGGATATTGAGTATTACATGTGCGGCCCTGGTCCTATGGCAAATGCAGTTAAACGAATGCTCGACAGCCTGGGTGTTCCGCTCGAAATGATTATGTTCGATGATTTTGGCTAATTGGTCAATTTATTCCGGATGTTTTATTATCAATTATCCGGTAGATATCCAATTTAACCACAGATAGTAGCTTGTATGGATATAGAATCTCGATGAGATTTATTCCGTTGACAATATTGGCATTCAAATATATTGAGACTTTTCTAACGAACTGTTTTAAAATTAAAGAAGAGGGAATCTCCAATCTTTTTCTAAGCTAAGAATATATTTGTCCGGGTTTAATGCTTTAAAAATTGACCCGGACAAATTCTTTTAAATACCATTTTTACTATGTTTTAAAGGTGTTTGCTGAAATATGATTTACTGTTTCACGATAATATTTTTTACTTGTGCTGTGCAAGGAAGACGTGGTTAAATGGTGAAAAAAATATTTTTTATTGTACAAGATCAATTTTTTTCAAAGAAAATTGTGAAAAAATTTTGCAGATATAGATTTTTGCTTTTACTTTGCAACCATTAAGCAAGAAAATCATTCAAACTGTAAGTAAAGTGTATAATCAAATAGATATTCTAGTCATTTCTATTCTACTTCTGGAAAACTTCGGAGGGTGAGACTGGCATATCGATACATTTACAAAGACAGTAAAAATAAAGATAACTTTTCTCACCACGTGGGAAAGGTTTTTTTTTATTATATAAACAGAGAAATATTTAGTTTACAACATGGAGCGAATTTATGTATTTGACACAACGTTGAGAGATGGCGAACAGGTCCCCGGCTGCCAGTTGAACACAATAGAGAAGATTCAGATTGCCCAGGCTCTCGAACTGTTGGGGGTAGACGTGATTGAAGCCGGTTTCCCGGTCTCAAGTCCCGGCGATTTCAACTCGGTAGTTGAGATCGCCAAGGCTGTGACCTGGCCGGTTATTTGTGCACTTACCCGTGCCGTGGAGAAAGACATAGAAGTAGCTGCCGAAGCCCTGAAATATGCAAAACGCAAACGTATTCACACAGGGATCGGTACTTCAGATTATCACATTAGGCACAAATTCAATTCTAATAGGGAAGATATCATTGAGCGGGCGGTGAGTGCGGTGAAGTATGCCCGGCGTTTTGTCGACGATGTTGAGTTCTATGCCGAGGATGCGGGCCGTACATGCAATGAGTACCTTGCCCGCGTAGTACAGGCAGTGGTGAATGCGGGTGCTACTGTTGTAAATATCCCCGATACTACCGGTTATTGTTTCCCCGATGAGTTTGGAGCGAAAATAAGATACCTTGTTGAGAACGTTGATTTAAAAAACGCGATATTATCAACACACTGTCACCAGGATCTGGGAATGGCTACCGCCAATACAATTGCCGGGGTTATCAACGGAGCTAGGCAGATAGAGGTAACGGTTAACGGTATTGGCGAGAGGGCCGGCAATACCTCTCTCGAAGAGGTGGTGATGGCACTCAAAAGCCATAAAGACAGGGGATTCGAAACCAATATCAATACACATCATATCTACTCTACAAGCCGTCTGGTGTCAAGCTTGATGAATATGCCGGTACAGCCCAACAAGGCGATCGTGGGAAGAAACGCGTTTGCACACTCTTCCGGAATACATCAGGATGGGGTATTGAAAAATGTAGAAACTTATGAGATAATTAATCCCAGGGATGTTGGTATCGATGATAATGCTATTGTGCTGACCGCCCGCAGCGGACGTGCCGCACTGAAAAACCGTTTGTCGCTCCTTGGAGTAAAGCTCGATGGCGAAGAACTGGATAAGGTCTACCAGAACTTTCTGGAGCTGGCAGACAGGAAAAAGAGTGTGAACGACGATGATATACTTATGCTTGTGGGTAAAGAGGCACGTTTGCACAGGATAAAAGTGGAATATCTGCAGGTAGTATGCGGAATAGGAGTCCGCGATGTGGCAAGTATCGGCTTGAATATTGCCGGCGAACGTTTCGAGGCTACTGCAACCGGTAATGGCCCGGTTGATGCAGCTATCAGGGCAGTCAAAAATATTATTCGAAGAAAAATAAGAATTCAGGAGTTTCTCATCCAGGCAATCGATCATGGTAGTGATGACGTTGGCAAAGTTCATATGCAGGTTGAACACAACGATATGTTGTATTACGGCTTCGCTGCAAATACCGATATCGTGGCAGCCTCGGTAGAAGCGTTTATCGATGCGGTGAATAAGTTTGTTGAATAGAAGAGAAAAGCTGCTAATTACTCCTGGTGATTAAATAGAATTTAAGTCAGCTTGATAGTCAAATCTGTTCCGAAAGCGCTGAATATCTAAAAAGATTGTTTGTAACAATACTTCGGTGGATTTTTTTAATTTGCTGAATATCAACAGAGTATGGCATCTTTGAGGATCTAGCATAACTTATTGGCTGTTAGTGTTATAAATGAAGATTTAACGAAGCACTATAATATGTTAAATATTAATATGTATTTTGGTCCGATTGCAATTAAGGAGACTTTTAGCAGGCGACTCAAAGTTGAAAACAAAAAAAAGAATTTATATTCAGTGGTGCGGGGAGATCTTAAATAAGAATTAAATTTTTAGAATGAATTAAATAATGAAAACTCTTTTTGACAAGATATGGGATGCTCACGTGGTTACCACAGTGAAAGATGGCCCCACTCAATTGTATATAGACAGACATTTATGTCACGAGGTGACAAGTCCCCAAGCATTTGCAGGCCTTCGTGCACGAGGGCTGCAAGTATTCCGGCCTGACCAGACCACCCTTACGGCTGATCACAACATTCCTACCATCGGGCAGGATAAGCCAATCCGTGATCAGATTTCACGTTTTCAGGTAGACACCCTCGCAAAAAACGCCAGGGATTTCGGATTGACCTATTATGGGCTCAACGATCCCGGGAACGGTATTGTACATGTTATAGGCCCGGAAAATGGTTATACTCAGCCGGGAATGACCATCGTGTGCGGAGACAGTCACACCTCTACACACGGAGCCTTTGGAGCCATCGCTTTTGGTATTGGTACCAGCGAGGTAGAAATGGTGCTGGCGTCTCAATGTATCCTGCAGTCACGGCCCGGGACCATGCGCATCAATTTTGAAGGTAAGTTGAATGATAATGTGAGTGCCAAAGATATGGCGCTTTATATGATCTCACAGCTAACAACCGGAGGTGCCACGGGATATTTTGTAGAATATGCCGGCGAGGCTGTTCGCCATTTAACAATGGAGCAACGGATGACACTTTGTAACATGAGTATTGAAATGGGTGCACGAGGAGGGCTTATCGCTCCCGATGAAATAACGTTTAGTTATGTTAAGGGACGCAAGTTTGCTCCAAAGGGAGAGAAATGGAACAAGGCAGTGGATTATTGGAAAACGTTGAAGACTGATGAAGGAGCTATTTTCGATAAAGAGATTACGATTGATGTATCACAGATTCGTCCGATGATTACCTATGGAACCAATCCGGGAATGGGAATGCCCGTCGATGGCAACATACCGCTATTGGAAGATATTGATGAGACAGGAAAAATATCATTCAAAAAATCACTGAATTACATGGGATTTGTTCCAGGAGAGAAACTTGAAGGGAAACAGATAGATTATGTCTTTCTTGGTAGTTGTACCAACGGGCGTATTGAGGACTTCAGGGTGTTCGCCAACTATGTTAAAGGGAAAAAGAAAGCCGATAATGTAACGGCCTGGTTGGTACCCGGCAGCTGGCAGGTACGCAAGCAGATTGAGGCGGAAGGGTTGGACATGATCCTCAAAGAGGCAGGTTTTGAACTCCGGCAGCCAGGGTGCTCTGCATGTCTGGCTATGAACGATGATAAGGTTCCTACAGGGAAGTATGCTGTATCTACATCTAACCGCAACTTCGAAGGTCGCCAGGGTCCCGGTTCAAGGACCATATTGGCGGGTCCGCTGGTGGCGGCTGCGGCGGCTGTAAACGGAAAAATAACCCAACCCTAACTTCAGGCGGCTAATGTCCCCGGATATTCGACAAAAATAGTAAATGATAGAAAAAATAAAAAATGGAAAAATTTCAAACAATCACATCAACATATGTTCCGCTTCCCATTGAAAATGTGGATACCGACCAGATTATACCGGCCCGTTTTCTGAAAGCAACCACCCGGGAAGGATTTGGCAACAACCTTTTTGCCGACTGGCGATATGACAAGGAGGGCAGGCCAAGAAGCGGTTTCGTGCTCAATAATCCCGCCTACACAGGCCAGGTATTAGTGGCAGGTAAGAATTTCGGGAGCGGAAGTAGCCGGGAACATGCTGCCTGGGCAATTGCAGGGTATGGATTCAAGGTGGTGGTGTCGAGCTTTTTTGCCGATATCTTTCGCAATAATGCACTCAACAACGGTATCCTGCCGGTTGTTGTAAGCGAAGAGTTTCTAAGTGGACTGTTTGCAGCATCAGACAGCAATGCGAAGGCTACCGTTACGGTAAACTTAGAGGAGCAAACAATATCTAATAATGAAACGGGTAAAATTGAATCGTTTGAAATCAATCCATATAAGAAAGAGTGCCTGCTGAAAGGATTGGATGATATTGATTTTCTGCTGTCGAACAGAGAGAAGATAGAAGAATATGAGAAACGTCGTACTTATGTATATTAATTGTTTGTGTAATTGCCGCAAGGTCATCTGCTGAAGGCAATTTACTTATACGATCATTTCAAACTAAACCGGTAAATATAGATTGTTTTGGGAGAAGTAAGAAAGATAGAGATCATGGATACTACTCTGCGTGATGGTGAACAGACATCAGGGGTATCCTTTGCGGCTCAGGAGAAGGTGAGTATTGTGAGCCTTTTGCTGGAAGAGCTGAAAGTAGACAGGGTGGAGATCGCCTCCGCCCGGGTATCAGAGGGTGAATTCCGTTCAGTTCAGAAGATAGCCCAATGGGCACAAGCACATGGTTATATCGAAAGGTTGGAGGTGCTGGGATTTGTTGACGGAACCTCTTCGCTGGAATGGATAGCCAATACCGGGTGCAAGGTGATAAACCTGCTTATTAAAGGTTCGTTGGAGCACTGCACCTATCAGCTTAGCAAGACCCCCGGAGAGCATCTGGCTGATGTGAGGAAAAGTATTTCTACGGCAAAGGAGATGGGATTGACTGTCAATATATACCTTGAGGATTGGTCCAACGGGATGCGCAATTCTAAAGATTATGTGTTCCATATGATGGACGGACTTAAAGATGAGCCTGTTAAGCGTTTTATGCTTCCTGATACGCTTGGAGTGCTCAACCCCGATGAAACCAGACAATTCTGTTCCGAAATGATTGGACGTTATCCTGGAATTCATTTCGATTTTCATGCACATAACGACTATGATCTGGCAGTTGCCAATGTTTATGAAGCTGTAAAAGCAGGTGCCCAGGGGGTGCATGTAACCGTGAACGGGCTTGGAGAGCGTGCGGGCAATGCTCCACTCACAAGCGTGATTGCGCTGATACACGACCATATGGGCCTGCGGACCAATGTTGACGAGTCTAATCTTTATAATGTGAGCAAGGTTGTTGAAAGCTATTCGGGGATACGTATTCCCAAAAATAAACCTATCATAGGCGACAATGTATTTACACAGGTGGCAGGCATTCATGCTGATGGGGACAAAAAGAAAAATCTCTATTTCAACGATTTGATGCCTGAACGTTTCGGCCGCTATCGTGAATATGCATTGGGGAAAAATTCAGGTCGGTCCAATATTACCAAGAATCTGGAGGCTCTAGGTATTCAGCTTGACGACGAAGCAACGAGGAAAGTGACAGCCCGCATTATTGAGTTGGGCGATAAAAAAGAGATCGTAAATCTCGATGAGCTTCCTTACATTGTCTCCGATGTGTTGAAAAATGGTCTTGATAACAAGGATATCCTGATGCTTAACTATTCACTTACGCTCACCGATGGGCTTCGGCCAACGGCTACGGTGAAGATATCGATTAAAGGAGAAGTATACCAGGAGACGGCAGCAGGAGAGGGGCAGTATCACGCATTCTCAAAGGCGATGTACAAAATTTACAGGAGGCTCAACAAACCTGTACCTGAGTTGATCGACTATGAGGTGGTTATCCCTCCGGGAGGGAAAACAAACGCATATGTGCAGACAGTAATTACATGGAAGTATGAGGGCAAGGTGTTTAAAACCCGTGCACTCGACATAGACCAGACCGTCGCGGCTATCAAGGCTACAATGAAGATGTTGAACATGATTGAAAGCGGGAGTATTCCCAATATAAATTATCTGCAGTTACCGTAACGGTAGCATCAGATTTCAGAACCTTTAATATGGAATAGGTGCCAAGTATAAGTATAAAGTATTATCAGAAAAAAAATGAAACTGAATATAGCTGTATTGCCGGGTGATGGAATAGGCCCGGAGATTATGACTCAAGCGCTGGAAGTTACGAAAGCCGTTTGTGAAAAATTCGAACATGTATTAACCTACAGTGTAGGTATTGTGGGAGCATGCGCCATTGATGCCGTGGGAGATCCTTATCCTGCTGAAACACACAATCTTTGCATGAAGAGTGACGCAGTACTTTTTGGCGCCATTGGCGATCCGGAGTATGACAATAATCCTAATGCCAGTGTGCGCCCCGAACAGGGATTGCTAAGAATGCGAAAACAACTGGGGCTGTATGGGAATATCCGTCCCGTGGTAACCTTTCCCTCTCTTGTTCATAAGTCGCCGCTGCGCGCAGAACTGGTTGAAGGGACCGACTTTGTATGCATTAGGGAGCTCACCGGAGGTATGTATTTCGGTCGCCCGCAGGGTAGGAGCGAGGATGGCAATACAGCGTACGACACATGTCAATATACCCGTGAAGAGGTGGAGCGTGTTTTGCATCTTGCATACAGGTTTGCCGGGCAGAGACGTAAAAAGGTGACGGTAGTGGACAAAGCTAATGTGCTTGCTACTTCGCGGTTGTGGCGGCAGATTGCACGGGAGCTTTCTCTTCAGTACCCCGATATTGAGACCAACTATCTCTTCGTCGACAATGCGGCTATGCGTATTATCCAATGGCCCAAAAGTTTTGATGTGCTGGTTACCGAGAACCTGTTCGGAGATATTCTAACCGATGAGGCCTCTGTGATTACCGGCTCTCTGGGACTGCTGCCTTCGGCGTCCATCGGACTGCATACATCATTGTTTGAGCCTATTCATGGATCCTATCCACAGGCTGCAGGTAAAAATATTGCTAATCCAATTGCGATGATTCTTTCTGCTGCACTTATGTTCGAGTATGGCTTTAACCTAATGGACGAGGGAGCTATTATTAGAGAAGCTGTAAATGCGAGCCTCGAAGCAGGTGTCGTTACAGAAGATATTGCAGACGGAGGAAAAGCATATAAGACCTGTGAGGTTGGAGAATGGATTGCTGGATATATAAAGGAAAAGAAATAATGGACATAGGCAATAATAAAGAAGTCGTAAAAATGACTGCGGAAGGCAAGGGTAGCCTACGTAGTGCGACGAGCACCAGGGGTCGCCGTATGGCAGGGGCAAGGGCCCTCTGGCATGCCAATGGTATGACACGCGAACAGTTGGGCAAACCCATTATAGCTATAGTTAACTCCTTCACTCAGTTTGTACCGGGGCATGTGCATCTGCACGAAATAGGACAGCTGGTGAAAAAAGAGGTTGAGAAGCTGGGCTGTTTCGCAGCTGAGTTTAACACTATCGCCATTGACGACGGCATTGCCATGGGGCATGACGGTATGTTGTATTCCCTGCCGTCGAGAGACCTGATTGCCGATTCGGTGGAATATATGGTCAATGCCCATAAGGCAGATGCTATGGTCTGCATAAGCAATTGTGACAAGATTACTCCGGGGATGCTTATAGCTGCAATGCGGTTGAATATACCTGCTATTTTTGTTTCGGGAGGGCCGATGGAAGCAGGAATAATTGGTGATGAACAGATCGACCTTATCGACGCGATGATTGAGTCGGCTGATGAGGCTGTTTCCAGCGAACGTGTAGCTCAATTGGAACAGCTGGCCTGTCCCACCTGTGGCTCCTGTTCCGGGATGTTTACCGCAAACTCCATGAACTGTCTCAATGAGGCAATAGGACTAGCACTGCCAGGCAATGGAACCGTTCTGGCTACTCATGTCAACAGGAAAGAACTGTTTGTGAAAGCTGCACGGCAGATAGTGGAGAATGCTTACCGATACTATTTTGATGGCGACGAAACGGTACTTCCCAGAAATATCGCTACCCGTGAAGCGTTCCTGAACGCCATGACGCTTGATATTGCCATGGGAGGTTCTACCAATACAATACTCCATACGCTCGCTATCGCACATGAAGGGGAGATCGACTTCACACTCGAAGATATAGATGCGCTTTCGAGGCGCGTCCCATGTATCTGCAAGGTGGCACCCAACACAAAAAAGTACCATATCCAGGATGTGAACCGTGCTGGGGGAATTATGGGCATAATGAACGAACTGGCAAAGGCGGGACTGGTTAATACCTCGGTACACCGTGCTGATGGCCTTACTTTGGGGGAAGCCATTGGAAAATATGATATAACTTCAGGCAATTCTTCGGAAGAGGCTGTAACAATCTTTTCGTCCGCACCCGGGAACCGGTATAATATTGTAATGGGATCGCAGAATGCGAGGTTCAAAGAGCTCGATACAGACAGGGCAAATGGCTGCATCCGTAGTGTGGAGCATGCTTATACAAAAGATGGGGGACTGGCTATCCTGAAGGGTAATATTGCCCGCAACGGCTGTGTGGTGAAGACAGCGGGCGTGGACGAGGGTGTCTGGAAGTTTAATGGAAAAGCTAAAGTGTATCACTCACAGGAAGACGCTTGTAGCGCTATCCTTAATGGAGATGTCAGGGCAGGAGATGTGGTTGTTATTATCTATGAAGGCCCTAAAGGGGGACCGGGAATGCAGGAGATGCTATATCCCACATCCTACATCAAAGCAAAACATCTGGGAAAAGAGTGTGCCCTTATTACTGACGGGCGTTTCTCCGGTGGTACCTCGGGACTCTCCATAGGGCACATCTCACCTGAAGCTGCTGCCGGTGGTAATATAGGGCTGGTACGTGACGGAGATATTATTGAGATAGATATTCCCGGGCGATCCATTAATTTGAAAGTCAGTGACGAAGAGCTTGCCGAAAGAAGACGGACGGAGGAGGCCAGGGGAGAAGAGGCTTTCCGTCCCATACGGGAAAGGAAAGTGTCCAAAGCTTTGAGGGCTTATGCTGCTTTTGTCAGTTCTGCCGATCTGGGTGCAGTGAGAATCATTTAGATATTTTTTAAATTCAGCACTTAAGTTTTATAGATTAGGGTTATAAGGTCCATAATTAATTGTGTAAAGTTACCCGTAACGGTACTTTTTTATAACAATCAACAATGAATATTATGAATAGAGAGAAACAGACCCAAACAGTGATGTCCCCTTCGGAAGAAGCCGGGACTATTCAGGGCAGTGAGATCCTTATCCGTTCGCTTATCGCGGAAGGAGTGGATACTATGTTCGGGTACCCGGGTGGAGCTATTATGCCCGTGTTCGATGCTTTGTACGATCATAAAGATAAGATAAAACATATTCTGGTGCGCCACGAACAGGGTGCTGTACATGCTGCGCAGGGTTATGCACGTGTATCTGAAAAAGTGGGTGTAGCACTTGTTACGTCGGGCCCCGGAGCAACTAACACCATCACCGGTATCACTGATGCAATGATGGATAGCACTCCCCTGGTAGTCATCTCAGGACAGGTAGCTTCAGGTTTGCTGGGCTCGGATGCTTTTCAGGAAGCCGATGTAATTGGAGTAACACAGCCCATAACTAAATGGGCTTACCAGATAAGGCGAACGGAAGATATTGCATGGGCCGTTTCCAGGGCATTTTACATTGCATCTAGCGGTCGTCCCGGACCTGTAGTGCTTGATATAGCCAAAGATGCGCAGACAAACAGATGCGAATATTTCTATCAGAAGACTACCTTCCTACGGAGTTATATACCCTTTCCTGAGCCTGATACTGATCAGATACGGAAGGCGGCAGCCATTATAAACAGTGCCCAAAAACCTTTTGCGCTGGTAGGGCAGGGTGTTATTCTGGGAAATGCGGAGGAGGAGTTGCGTGCATTCCTGGAAAAAGGAGATATTCCGTTCGGTTCCACCATACTGGGATTGTCAGCCATGCCCTCCGGTCACCATTTGAATCATGGAATGCTGGGGATGCATGGGAATGTGGCGCCTAACATGATGACCAACAGTTGTGATGTGTTGATCGCTATAGGGATGAGGTTCGACGATCGTGTGACGGGAAATCTGAAGACATATGCCAGACAGGCAAAGGTAATACATTTCGATATCGATCCCGCTGAACTAGATAAGAATGTAAAGACATCTGCCAAAGTTCGTGGTGATGCAAAAAAAACACTTCCTTTAGTTACCGCCCTGCTGGAAAATCGATCGCATACAAAGTGGCTGGCTGAGTTTCAACCCTATGAACAGAAAGAGTATGATTGCATTATCAGAAATGAACTGTATCCAGAAAATGGAGAAATAAAAATGGGCGAGGTGGTTAACAAAATCACCGAGGCGACACATAATAATGCTATATGTGTGACCGATGTGGGACAACATCAGATGATGGCAACGCGTTATTTCAGATTTAATAAAACCCGTAGCATAGTCACATCAGGCGGGCTGGGGACGATGGGTTTCGGGTTGCCTGCCGGAATTGGTGCCAAATACGGTGCACCTGACAGAACAGTTTGTATCTTTGTGGGCGATGGAGGGTTGCAGATGACCATTCAGGAGTTTGGAACCATTATGGAATATAATTTGAATGTAAAGATCATTCTTCTGAACAATAGTTATCTGGGGATGGTGCGCCAATGGCAGGAATTGTTTTTTGATGAGCGATATTCCGAAACACACTTGAAAAACCCGGACTTCGTCAAGATTGCTGATGCCTACAACATCAAAGGACGTAAGGTGACAAAGCGTGAAGAGCTGGATGAAGCCATTAATGAGATGCTGGAGCATAACGGGGCATATCTGCTGGAGGTGAAAGTGGAAACAAAGGGGATGGTTTATCCCATGGTGCCCGCCGGTGGTACCGTTACCGACATTTTACTCGGAAACGGGCACAAGCTTTAAAAGTGAGTGAAAACAATTAATAAAAACTGAACTATGAATGAGAATAAAACATTATATACCATCACAGTATTTTCAGAAAATACTGTAGGCGTACTCAATCAGATCACTACTATTTTCACCCGTCGGCAGTTGAATATAGAAACACTGTCTGTTTCGCCATCGGCAATAAAAGGGATTCACAAGTTTACCATAACCACCTTTTCCGATGATGAGGAGGTGATGAAGAAGTTGGTGCGGCTTATTGATAAACGTGTGGATATTCTGAAGGCTTATTATAATACCAACGAAGATCTTGTGCACCAGGAGCTGGCGCTTTACAAACTCTCAACCGAGAAGGTGCTGGAACACGGTTCCATAGAGTATCTGGTGAGGAAGTACAACATCCGCATACTGGAGGTGTCCAAAGATTGTGTTGTGTTTCTTAAAGCAGGTCATTATGCCGAGACACAGGGGCTTTTTGATGAGCTGGCCTCAACTATAGGTGTTTTGCAGTTTGTCCGTTCCGGCAGGATTGCAATCACGAAATCTAAATTGGAGCGGCTGAGCGATATGCTGGCAAAGCATGAACAAGTACTCAACGGGATTGTTGAGAATGAATAAATGAGACTGCTCCGGGAACCATGAATATCAAAAATGATTATTTTAATACATTGAATATCACTATGTATTTTGGTCCCTCTGCAGTAAAAGAGAATTTTAGCAGGAGATTTATAAAAGGATAAATTAATTATATTATAATAATGGTCGATGAGTACACACCTCACATTTTAATCAGTCACAAAGCTCAGTGATCAAGATTTTTGATATCTGAAAGACTGCTCATATATAATGTTTAAGTTGTGACTCTTGACTCAAATAGTCAAAAAAATATGGCAAAAATGAATTTTGGTAGGGTAGAGGAAAATGTAGTTACCCGCGACGAGTTTCCATTGAGCAAAGCTCAGGAAGTGTTGAAGAATGAAACAATAGCAGTAATCGGTTACGGAGTACAAGGGCCGGGACAGTCTCTCAACCTGCGTGATAACGGGTTTAACGTGATTGTGGGTCAACGGAAGAACAGCAAGACCTGGGATAAGGCTGTGGCCGACGGATGGGTTCCGGGAGAAACCCTTTTTGAGATAGAGGAGGCATGCAAACGCGGCACAATTATCCAGTACCTCTTGTCAGATGCGGCACAGATTACGCTTTGGAGCACAGTAAAAAAGCATCTTACACCCGGTAAAGCACTCTATTTTTCACATGGTTTTGGCATTACCTATAAAGAGCGTACTGGCATTGTCCCTCCTCCCGATGTTGATGTAATACTGGTAGCACCTAAAGGCTCGGGTACAAGCCTTCGAAAAATGTTTCTTGAAGGCAGGGGACTGAACTCAAGCTATGCTATCTTTCAGGATGCCACTGGAAAAGCTTATGAGCGCGTGGTAGCTCTCGGTATTGGCGTGGGATCAGGATACCTGTTTGAAACCGACTTCAAGCGTGAGGTATATTCCGACCTTACAGGCGAGCGTGGTACGCTTATGGGTGCTATCCAGGGACTGTTGCTGGCTCAATATGAAGTGTTGCGCGAGAACGGGCATACCCCTTCTGAAGCATTTAACGAAACAGTGGAAGAGCTTACCCAGTCGCTTATGCCTTTATTTGCGGAAAACGGGATGGACTGGATGTATGCTAACTGCTCCACTACAGCTCAACGTGGCGCTTTGGACTGGATGGGGCCGTTCCATGATGCTACCAAACCTGTTTTCGAAAAACTATATAAGGAGGTGGCAAGCGGCAACGAAGCACAGCGCTCTATTGACAGTAACTCGCAACCCGATTATCGCCAAAAGCTGGAGGTTGAACTTAAAGCCCTTCGTGAAAGCGAGATGTGGCAGGCCGGAGCAGTAGTCAGGAAACTGCGTCCTGAGAACAATTGAACTCTTTTAATTGGTTTGTTGTTTGTAAACAATGTTTTTCATTGACTGAAAGATCAAATAAAAAACCGATACAGCATTTACATTTATAAAAGAGACACAGGCTTAAAAACCCGAGTCTCTTTTTTGATGCGCTGTGCAATGCAATTAACCAGGTGAAAATTCCAGCTCAATTATTACATACTGAATTTTAATCGCCGTGTATTAACAATGTCTTATTTTTGTATGATACTTTTCGCTGATTCTTTAATCATTAATCTGGTTTTTAGAAAAACACGTTTCGTTGTATTCTCTTTATCGTTTATTTTTGTAAATAAAATTCTTATAGCCATCTTGCAAATCTCTTCAATTGGTTGTGAAACACATGTTAAAGGTGGATCAATATAATCAAGATATGGATTATTGTCAAATGTAATAAGGGAAATCTCATCTGGTATTTTTAATTCTTCTTCTCTTATAGCTTTCAAAGAACCCATTGCTATTGTATTGCTGAAGGCAAATATTGCAGTAGGCCTGTTTTCTGTTTGGAGCAACAGTTTGGTTTCCAGATATCCGTTTTGTTCACTGAAAGAATCACCGGTTACCGAGTATGTATTAATGCCATGGTCCGACATGGCATCTTTAAAACCTTTTACACGCTGTGTATTTGGTGTAGAGTCTTTTACGCCTTGAATACAGGCTATGTTGGTGTGACCGAGTTCAATTAGATATTTTGCGGCCAAATATGCGCCGTTATAATTATCGGAGGTTACAAAACTCAAATCCTGATTTTCAAAATACCTGTCGATACAAATGAGTGGCATCCCCCTTTTTTTTAATTGCAACAGATGGTCTGAAACATTACTGCAAGGCACAATAATCATTCCGTCTATACTCCTTGATGTCAATTGTTTAACAGTTTCCAGTTCTATTGTAATATTATCATCGCTGTCGCCAATAAGTGTTATATAATTTGCCTTGCTTGCTTCTAAGTTTATAGCGCTCGCCATTTCCGCGAAAAAAGGATTTTTTAATGAGGGTACGATTAAGGCAATTGTCCGACCTGATCCTTTTCTGAGATTTCTTGCAAATTCATTTGGCGTGTAGTTATATTCATCGGCAGTTGATTTAATTTTCTCTTGTGTAGCTTTTGAAATTCTATAGTTATCTGCTTTTCCGTTTAATACTCTGGAAACGGTTGAGGTTGAGTAGCCTGTTATTCTTGCAATATCGGCAATATTAATCTTTTGTATCATACTATATAAGCTATTTTTTTTCAATGAAACTATTTCCTATGTTAGCAATTAGAATTACCGGTCATAAACAGCAAAGCTAAAAGAATTATTGCATTTGTAAAAGCAAAATGTTTTTCCTCCAGCCGGCATAGCAAAATAATTTACAATGCCATTGTTTAATGCAAAAGTTTAAACATGTCCCTTTCTTTTAACGCCCTTCGCTTGCAACAGTTACCCCGTGAAACATCGAAGCATCTTATATTTAGTTTATACGAATCGAATTGATACATACATAAGTTCAATATAAAGTTAAAACAAAGCTATTACAAACGAGACTTAAAAGAAACCAATTTTAAAAAAGTAACAAAGTTTAACAATAATAAAACGCGCAAACGATTGTGCTTTTGTAGTGTTTATCTACATTTACAGTTTATTGATGTAAAACATATTTAATAATTGTATTAATGAATAATATTTATAAATATGTTGATGGAAACAAAATCTCAACAAAAGATTATTTTTTCTATTGGCCAAATATGTTGGAACTGCCGGAAACGAATGTTAACAGCAAGGTGCAATATAGCGAAGGTTTTTTAAATTATTGAAGTTGAATAAGAATAATTTTCACCAGCTGTTAAAAAGTTGAATGGGATTTTTGGGTTATTGACTATAATTTAAATTTAAATTCATGAATCCCATTTAAAAATGTCTGAAATCAGAGTTTTTGGATGCTTAATATACTCATATCAATAGCTGTTTCGTAGGAAAATGACTTTTTCAAATATGTTCAAAAAAATAATCACATGAAAAGATACTTCTTAATACTTTTATTCTGTTTGATTGTCTCTTTATGCTCTTTATCACAGGTGGAAAATTTAAGATTCAGTGGTGGTGAGTTTAAAATTTTGCAAATAACCGATACCCATTGGATAGAGGGTGAGCGCTATAAATCAGCGAATGATAGTACTTATAATTTGATTCGTGAAATGATTCATATAGAGCATCCCGACCTGGTTGTACTTACAGGTGATATTGTAGTTGGAATTCCAGCCCTTTCTGGGTGGGAAAAACTGTCTGGGCTGTTCTCTGAAGAAAAAACGCCATTTGCTGTTGCTTTTGGTAACCATGATGGGGAGACAGATGTTAGTAAAACCGAAATTCTGGAATATTTGCGAACTAACCCGTATAACCTTACTTATGATGCCCGGAAAGGCACCCTGCCAGGTGTTGGAAACTGTACTCTCCCTGTTTTATCCTCAGACGGGACAACAGAAAAATGGATTTTGTATTTATTTGACTCTCATAATATAACTGACGATCGCTCTTTTGGTTATTACGATTGGATTAAACATGATCAAATTGATTGGTACAGGAATAGCAGTGATTATTTTACTGCTCATAATAAACGAAAATTACCTTCGCTGGCATTCTTTCATATTCCTTTGCCCGAATATGAAACGGCAAGATGGGTGTGCCGTGAATTCGGTGAGAGGCAGGAAGGAGTTTGCGCTCCCGGGTTGAATACGGGCCTTTTTTCATCGTTCATTGAAAAAAGAGATGTTATAGGTGTTTTTGCAGGGCATGATCATAATAACGATTACATGATTGATCTGGATGGCAATATAGCCCTTGCTTACGGTCGTAAAACGGGATATCCTTCCGCCTACAACGAAACACTTGACAGAGGTGTGCGTATAATTAATTTATATGAAGATGAGGCTGGTTTTGACACCTATACAAGAGATTTAAATGGAACTTATTTCCATTATAAGTTTGAACAGAAGAATAAAGGTTCCAATACGCCTCGTTTCAACGGGACTTTTATTCAAGAGTTCTTAGTTGCCGGGTGGAATGACGAACGTTGGGATCAGGAAATGGCAATGCTGAATGAAGCGGGCATCACATATTTAATATATGCACCAGCTCTTTTGACAAACGAGAAAGGAAGAGCAACCGCTTACTATCCTTCTCCTTTAGTAAAGAAAAATGCGCAAAAAGACAGGATTGAGAGATGTTTACGTAGTGCTCAAAAGTATGGTATAAAAGTATTCATCGGGATTAATTTTAATGAAAGATGGTGGAAAACCGATTATGACTCTGAATGGCTGTTTAATCAGATGGAGGCCGGCAATAAAGTTGCAGATGAATTAGTTGCTTTGTACAAAGAGAAATATAACAGAACCATGTATGGCTGGTATTGGGTTTGGGAGGTTGATAACCTGAACTGTATGACATCCGAATGTCAGGATGCTCTTGCCAAGGCATTGAATATTAACCTTGATCACCTAACTGAAATTACTCCTGACATGCCATTTATGATGTCTCCGTTCATGAATTATCGGGTCGGGGGAAATGCTCAGGAATATGCCGTAATGTGGGAGAATGTTTTTGCCCAAACTCATTTCAGAATAGGAGATATTTTTGCTCCTCAAGATTGTATTGGTGCAGGAGGGCTTACTTTGGATAATTTACGAGAATGGTTTTCAAAGTTGAAACAGGCTGTCAACAGCAAACCTGGATTAAAATTCTGGGGAAATGTTGAAACGTTTGATCAGCGTTTTTGGACAAGCGCTCCTATGGCTCGTGTCCAAAAACAATTGGAGATTGTAAACGGATATGTAGGCAATATTATCTGTTTTGCGTATAGTCATTATAATAGTCCTTTTGTAGTAAATAAAGAATATCATGATCTCTATTTGCAGTACTGTAAAACAGGAGAGTTACCTAAGATACCTCTTCCTAAAAAGGTTATAAATGCAAGCATCACCAAATCCCCGACTGGAACTGAAATTAAATGGGCACCTCAGGGTTTTGCTGCAACAGACGGATATAATATATATAAAGATGGAATACTTATATATAAGCTTCAGTTGCGTAATGGTAAATTTCAAACAAATTTTTCAGATAAGGACGGTAGTGTAAATAATGTGTATGAAATTTCAGCTTACAACGTTATGGGTGAGGAGTCTGAGAAAACGAAAGCAGAGTTGAAGTAAAAAATCGGAGTAAAGTGCAGTCTGGAAAAGATTTCTGACTGTTACGGCATTGATAGGGATCTGTTTTTGCGAGTAAAATATTTAAATATATCTATTGAAAAATTAATTTATGAAAAGATTGTGTAATTATTTGTCAGGAGTCGTAATGATACTGCTAATAGTATCAATGACTATTCCTAATAATTTGCTGGCTGAAAATATGGAGCAGTTTCAGTCTGGCAGAATCGAAGGAATTGTAATGGATGAATTGGGCGAGCCTATGACCGGTGTAACAGTACGTGTGAAAAACATGAATTTGGGTACTGTTACAGATGTCAAGGGGCATTACTCAATTAACGCGAATGAGAACGCTACTTTGGTTTTTTCTTTTGTTGGTTACAGAACTCAAGAGATTTTAGTAAGAAATAGAAGCATTATTAATGTTATTATGCAGGAAGACACTCAATTGCTTGAGGAGATGGTCGTAATTGGATATGGCAGTGTTAGAAAGAGGGACTTGACTGGTGCTGTATCTTCTCTGGCAGGTGATGCCCTGTTAAAAACCAATCCGGTAAGTGTTAATCAGGGTTTACAGGGAAAGCTGGCCGGTGTCAATGTTTCTCAGGCTGATGGAGCACCGGGAGCAGGGATCAATATTCAAATTCGCGGAGCTAACTCATTTACAACAAGCACGGAGCCGTTGTATATTATTGACGGAATGCCATTCTCTGTTGGGGAAGCACCGGCAACTGACTATGGTACGAAACAGAAAAACAACCCTTTAAGCATGATCAGCCCACAGGATATACAATCTATTGAGGTCTTAAAAGATGCATCAGCCACAGCCATTTATGGTTCACGTGCAGCAAATGGAGTAGTTATTATTACTACCAAATCAGGGAAAGAGGGGAAAGCAAGAGTACAGTTCAGTTCAAACTTAAGTATATCTAATCCGGTTAAAACAATTGACGTTTTAAGTGCGGCAGAATATGCTGAGTTTCGTAATGAGCTGGTAACTAATGGATATATGTATGATGGAAAAGAGTACGTGGATCCCTCTCAGTTGCCTTATCCTCTTCCTGGCCGCTGGAGTGAAACAATAGAGAAAGATCCCGTAACGGGAGAAGAAGTGGTTGTTAAAAGAGAATATTTACCAAGTCCTGATGATTTCAGAACAGGTTTTCTGCTTAACGATCAGATGTTTTACGGGACCAACTGGCAAGATGAAATATTCCATACAGCTATAAGTAAAGAGTACAATCTTACTGTATCCGGAGGTGACAAAAACGGCTCTTACATGTATTCAGGTGGATACTTGGACAATCAGGGCGTTATTGTAAATTCATATTACAAGCGTTATTCAGTACGTGCAAATAATACTCGTAAGGTCAACGATTTACTGGAAATTGGAGCTAACATTAGTTTCACAAGTTCCGATAACAGGTTGGCACGAACAAACAGTGAGAATTATGGTGTAATTGCTTCTGCAATATCTTTCAATCCAACACGTCCGGTATTTGACCCAAGCAAGGACTCCGGATTTTCTGAAGATTTCTCGTCGGGATTGGCTAATCCGTACCTTACTGTCCATACCGAAAAGAACTTACTGGAATCTGTTTCTGCTTTTACTTCAGGATTTGGTGAGCTTACATTTACTGATTGGTTGAAGTTCCGTCAAAATTTTGGTTATAGTTATAGCTTTAATGAACGTAATCAGTACTATAATCGCTGGACAGGTTCGGGACAATATCCAACAAACGGCTATGGAGTTAAATCAGATAATGCATACGAAAGTTTAACGACCGAATCTTTACTTAATTACGACAAAAAATTTGGTATTCATGCTGTAAATGCTGTTTTAGGTTTGACTTATGAAAAAGTTATGTGGAAAAATAAATCTATGAATGCTAAGAACTTTCCTTCTGATGATACTGAAGATAACGACATTAATGCAGCTATCGGAGCAAAAGAGATCAGTAGTGGAAAAGGACAATCTCAGTTGATGTCTTATCTGTTCCGTACAAATTATAATCTCATGGATCGGTATTTGTTGACATTTTCAATGCGTCGTGACGGCTCCAGCCGACTTTCTTCACTAAATCGCTGGAACAACTTCTATTCTGGGGCCATTGCATGGCGTTTGTCGGACGAAGAGCTCATTAAATCACTGAACTTTTTTGATAACTTGAAATTACGGTTTAGTGCGGGACAGACCGGTAATCAGGGCGTAAACGCATATGCAACCCGTTCTCGATTCGTATCCTCTAACTATCCATTTGATGGCACTTTTACAAGCGGCATGGCTGAAGATCGCTGGGGAGGCCCTGCTGCACCCGATTTGAAGTGGGAGACGACAATACAGTATGATTTAGGTTTAGACGCTGCTTTTTTTAATAACCGTGTAAATCTGGTCTTTGATGTTTATTACAAAAAGACTTCGGATCTGTTACAGTACAAGTTGATCCCAATGAGTTCAGGATTCGCGGAAATTGCTTCCAACTACGGTTCAGTAATTAATAAAGGGTTGGAAATAAGCGGAAATTTCATTCCGGTAAAAACAAAAGATTTTATTTGGAGATTTGATGCAAATATCTCTTTTAACAAAAATAGGGTAGAGGGATTAAATGCAGATCAGTTCTCTGATGTTGCCTGGGGTATTGAAAGCATGTTTTTAAGAAGGAATGGATATCCTATTGGAACACTGTATGGTTATGTTGAAGATGGCTTCTATGATAATGAAGCAGAAGTGAGAGCCGACAGATATTATACTAATGAAAGTGCATCGAAAGTTAAAAGTATGGTTGGACAGGTCAAATACAAAAACATGGATGATGATCCCGTTATCGATGATCGTGATAAGACAATTATTGGAAACACCAATCCTGACTACCAATACGGTATAACCAATACTTTAATTTATAAAGATTTTACTTTTAGCTTCTTTTTACAAGGGACACATGGGAATGATATCCTTAATGTTAATTTAAAGAGTTTTGAGATGGCAGGCAGTAATAATATGCCGAAGTTTGTTTGGGATAATCGCTGGACAGCAGATAACAGAGCAAATGCTTTGTGGCCACGTTCAGACGGAACCTATACGCGATCAATGAAGCCTTCTGACCGCTATGTGGTAGACGGTTCTTACTTGAGGTGTAAGAATGTCAGCCTAAGTTACAGGTGGACGCCTCCCTTCAAATATATTGAATCCATTAACTTTGTTTCCAGTGTAACAAATTTGTTTACTATCAGTTCATATGATTGGTATGATCCTGATGTTAACACTTTCGGCAGTGATGCGTCACGCAGAGGAGTGGACCTGGCATCCTACCCAAGTGCACGCACATTTAATTTTGGTATTCAATTAGCATTTTAAAAAGTAAAAATATGAAACTCTCAAAATTATTAGCTGTATATGCTATAAGTTTATTTATATTAGGGGCGTGTTCCTTAGATGAAAAGACCTTTACTTTTGTTTCAGGTGAAGATGTTGCAGCTGCACGTAGCTATGATCAATTGGTTGCGGGAGCTTACCTCACTTTGGACTTTCCTTTCGAATGGGGTAATTACCATAATTTGGTTAACTTTGATTGTGATTACCAAACAGGCCCTACTTGGGCATTTGGTGAGATTGGTGCCGGGAACTTTTATGATTCAGGCTCTGCCAATAATTTTTTCAAATACTACAGTCAATCTATTCACCGAGCTAATTATCATTATTATTTGGTAAGCCTTATAAATGGCATTCCTGAAAAAACAAAAAACAATGCTTTGGGTGAGCTCCGTTTTTTAAAGGCATGGTCACAATTTCAACTGGTTCAGTTTTATGGGCCAATACCACTGTTTAAAACATCTATTGGAGAAGGTAATGTACCTGAACTACCCAGGTCTTCGGTTAAAGAGGTTTATGAACACATTATCGAAACTTTAAAAGAGGCTGAGACTCTTTTGATCCCTCGCACTGATTCTGAATATAAAAAAGGACATGTGTGTCGCGGTACAGCTAAAGCATTATTAGCCAAAGTTTATGCAACCATAGGTTCTGCTTCAATGAAAAGCGGTAATATTATTGTGAAAGGAGGGCCTGGTTCAGTAACCAATCCTGATGGAACTAAGTCTCGTCTTATGCCACAAGCTATTACACACAAGAAAGACCTGGTTTCAGGATATGAAGTTTTTGACTCAAAAGAGTATTATCGTTTGGCGAGAGAGAAAGCATTGGAAGTTATTAACGATAATGAGTTCCAGCTGGCAGTTTCACAAAGTCAATTATGGAGTCCTGAATATAAAAATGGCCCTGAATTTCAATTCTGTCTGCAAACTATTAAAGAAGGGACACTCTATTATAATTACATAACATCAGATTATTGGGGATACCCGAGAGCAAATGAAAATAATGTTTGGAGTAGTGGATATTATATTCAGAGAGATCATTGGTTGCAAACTTTTGATGACTGGGATGATGACCGTATAAACTGGGGAATCATGCACCGTGTCCCTCTTTCATATAACCAGGAGACCGGGAAAATGACATATTGCTTTTATCCTGAGCGAGATAGCGTGTACGTAAAAAAAGGTGAAAAAGGATATAGCCCTACCGATATTGTGCGGTACGATGCACATCTGTATGGATCAAAACTGAGGAAGTTTACGGCTGTAACTACCCCTATCGATGGTAATAGAACAGATTTCAACTGGCCATATATGCGTTACGCTGAAACATTGCTAATCTTTGCCGAAGCAGATAATGAAGTAAATAACGGTCCTTCTGCAGAGGCTTTGAATATAATAAGTCAATTAAACACACGTAATAATAGTTCAACAGTTATCGACAGGAATAAAAAACAACCATTTACTCTGGAATCTTTTCGTTCCTATATACTGGAAGAACGGGCAAAGGAGTTAGCTGCCGAAGGCCATCGCAGAACAGACCTTATACGTTGGGGTATCTACTTGCAGGTTATGAATGCTATTGGAACAACCGACGAAAATGGAGTTATCAAGAGGCGTGAACAGAAACATCTGTTGATTCCGTTACCACCAAATGAGGTAAACGCAAATCCTTATATCGAAACCAATAATCCGGGATGGTGATTATATTTATTAACGACAAAAGCGAATAGTTATGAAAAAAAATATTTACGCCAAGAGTTTATCATGGTTAATTGGAGCATTATTATCTGTTTTAACAATTGCCTCTTGCTCAGTTGATAGCGAAAAAGTAGATTTAATTTCATTATCAAAGATAACCACGATAAAAGATTTAAGTACTACTATCACAAAGGCTGCATTAGGCGATTTTATTGCGATTCATGGTACAGGCCTTGACATAGATAACATTGATTCAATTTTGATTAATGACGTGAGAGTAGATATGCTGGAAGTATATACTGAAAATGACATACTTTATATGAAAATTCCGGTAAAACTTCCTGTAATTGAAACAAATAAAATCTATGTCTACAATAAGTTGGGTATTCAGGAGATTCCGTTTCAGGCACTTGCGCCTGATCTTAAACTAGACCGTATGTTCAATGAATATACAAAGCCTGGTGATACAATTATGATTTACGGTGATTTCTTCTCTTTGTATGAGATTAATTCAATAAACGCTGTTGTGGATTTTAATGGAAAAACAAGTAAGGTAATTTCTTCAGCCAATAATTATTTAACAGCTCAGGTACCTAAAGATGTGGATAAGAACATTAAAGTAAAAGTTAAAGGTCTGAAGTATAATGTTGAGGCTGTTTGCCCGGGACGTTATTATGACAGGGAGTGTATGATAATGGATTTTGATGAATTAATGCCAAGCAATCCAGTTAATGTTGTTACTGATCCGGCAGATAAACAACGTTTGAGTGGAAATTTTCTGCGCATTGACCATACTTCAGCATACTCGGGCTGGTGGTATATTGCAGAGAAGGGTGGTGTACCTTACACTGATGATATGCTTGACAATTATCAGAATTATGTGATAAAATGTGAATTCAGAACAGCTAACCAGTTTATTGAAGGTAGAATCAGAATTCTCAGCTATCTGTTCTGGGACGCAGCTCCAATGGAATGGAAGCCTACAGATTTCACTATTCAAAACTTCAATAGATGGGAAACCATTACCTTACCTTTTGTTGTAAACCGGTCGAGTACATACAAGGACAACTATTACTACCATTCTTTTAATATGCGTCTAGAGATTGATCCGAATATTGCTCGTAATTTTTCTTTTGATAATATTCGCGTATTTAAAAAGGGTGATTAATTTTATTCTTAATTTGTTTGTGGTCTCAAGATTTAGTTGTTATTACAATACATTTGAAAGTTAAATAATTAACAGATATCCTATGACAATCTATTCACG